>JAZDOF010000887.1:0-2878 GCA_043799015.1 Pseudomonadota bacterium
GCTGGGACTAATCGCCGCCCTTCCCATAGTGCTGATGAGTTCTTACTTCGTGTCCTATTCGCACAAGGATACTCGCGGTCATTACGGATCGGGCGACGAGGCGGCAACTAGGTACGTGAAGCCGGGTACGGCCGAATCCCAAGAAGAGGTACATGCTCTGGCCCGCGAAATCCAATCGACTGAGGATGCCGTCAGTGAGCAGGAATTCCAACTCGAGAGTAGGCGGACCGATATTGTGTCTCAATATCATTCAGGAAACTACGATGAGGAGTCCGTGCGCATGCAGAGGGACGAGCTTAATCTGATCAACGAAGACTTGAAGAAAAAGCGGGCGCATCTGAAAGATCTTAAAACGAGACTTGAGGCAATAAAGGCAAGGCGCGGGTTTAAGGAGTAGCCCGATTTCGGGGCGTCTCCGGACCCGCTCCAAGCCCAACGTCGGAGACGCTATCCTTCATCCTGGAAGCTGCTGCGCTCTCGTACGGCCTTTTCGTATAGCTTCCGGTACTCGGCTGCGGACCGGTCCCACGAGAAGTCCTGCTTCATTCCCCTCGCCATCAGGCGTTGCCAGGCACTCGGGTCCCCGCGATAGAGATCGATGGCGCTTGCTATGGCTTCCTCAAACGCCTGCGGACGAGCTTCGAAAAACTTGAACCCCGTGCCGAGGTCCCTTTCGGGATCGTATTCCTGTACGGTGTCGTTGAGCCCGCCGGTGGCCCTAACGATGGGTACCGTGCCGTACCTCAGCCCGTAGAGTTGATTGAGCCCGCAGGGTTCGTATCTGGACGGCACCAAGATCATGTCCGAGGCGGCGAATATCTTGTGTGCCAAGCCGGGGCTGTACTCCAGAAAAACGGCAAAACGGTCCCGGTGCTCCTCACCGAAGGCTCGAAAAGATTCATGGTACCTGGTTTCGCCCGCGCCTAAAACCACCAGTTGGACATCCCGTTCGACAAGGAAGGGAATCAGCTCTTCCAACAAATCTATACCCTTCTGGTTGGAGAGCCTGCTGATGACGGCAAGGATAGGGGTGTCGGGCCGTTGGCTCAAACCGGCCTGTATCTGAAATGCGCGTTTGCACTCGGCCTTTCCCGAGAGGTCCTCGGGAGTAAACGGGGCCTTGATCGCGGGATCGGTCGCGGGGTCCCAGACGGTATAGTCCACCCCGTTGAGTATGCCGGTGAGGCTCTCGCCCTTGGCCAAGAGCAGCCCCTCAAGACCGAAACCGAATTCCGGGGTCTTGATTTCTTCGCAGTACCCGGGAGACACGGTGTTAACACGGTCCGCAAACACTATCCCGCTTTTTAGAAAGTTCAATTTACCGTAGAATTCCATCTGGTTGGGATTGAAGTATTCCCAACCCACTCCCACGATGGGCATGTCCAAATGCCAGAAAATGCCCTGGAACCCCAGGTTGTGGATGGTGAGAACGGAGGCGCTCCCGTCAAGAACCTTTTCACCCGCAAAGAGCGTGCGGGTGTATACGGGCACCAGTGCGGCCTGCCAATCGTGTGCGTGAAACACATCGTAACGTATCCCGGAATTCAGGCACATCTCGATGGCGGCCCTGGCAAGGAACACGAAGCGCTCGCAATTGTCGGGGTAGTCGCCCTCCAAGGTACCATAGAGCCCATCCCTGTCATAGTAGGCATCGTTCTCCAGGAATATGTACCGCACTCCTCTCGGACTCTTCATAGCCCAGAGGCCGGCGGTCACCGGAGCGGCGTTGAGGTCGACCTCGACTCCCAGGTCCAGTTTTTCGATTGGATACCGGTCAGGCGTTATCCCCCTGTACTTCGGCATCAGAACGTCAACTTCAAGGCCCAGCCTCACAAGGGCCGCGGGGAGTGCGGAAAGCACTTCTCCCAGTCCGCCGGTCTGGCCGAACGGCGTCGCCTCGGGGGTAACCATGAGCACTCGCACGAATTAATACCTCCGGAGTTATTCCCGATTAATGGGGAATTCCCTTATCTTTTCGCATCGTAGGCAATCACGCCTGCCGGATGATGCACGGCCCTGCCGTTAGGTTGTATCAATTGTTCCGTGATCGAATTTTCTTAATATGGGGGATAAGACCGCCATCCTCCAGTAGCTCTTTCATAAACGGCGGTATAGGGTTCACGCCGTGTGTCGCGCCGACGGTCCTGTTGACGATTGAACCGGCCTGTGGGTCCACTTCGAGCGCATCACCTTCGTTGGTCCCATCCACGGCCCCGGGCGCCTCCAATATTAGTAAGCCCGTGTTGAACGCGTTGCGGAAGAATATGCGTGCAAAGCTCTTGGCTATGACGCATGAAACTCCGGCCCCTTTTATGGCCACCGGGGCGTGTTCTCTGGACGATCCGCAGCCGAAGTTCTTACCGGCAACGATGACGTCTCCGGGTCTTACCCGGGAGGGAAAGGATGCGTCGATCCCTTCCATCACATGCTCGGCGAGCTTGGCGGGATCGGCCGTATTCAGATACTTGGCCGGAATAATTTCGTCGGTATTGATGTCGTCACCAAATTTCCAAACCTTTCCTTTGAGGCTCATAAGAATTCTCCCGCGCATGATGATGGAAGCCTTGATGGGAAGGCCCGGGTCGGAGACCTTCCAATGCTTTTGCATAATCCAATCGGATGGCATCATGGCGGCCGGATTGCAATCTTTTTTTCCGGAGTCCCCGGTGATCCCTTCCGAGTCCCGTATCCACGCCGTAGGCCTTACGCGTACACCGGCGGACCCCTATATAGCGGTTGCAGAAATTAATGTCCGTTTGAGGGCTCGGACATCGTCTTAGCTTCTGAGGATAAATCCCCCCTAACCCCTTTTTACAAAAGGGGGGTAATCATGCGTCCCCATGCGGTATTTTGGCCCTCCCTTACCGGGCTCCCGGTA
>JAZDOF010000700.1:0-5199 GCA_043799015.1 Pseudomonadota bacterium
TACTCTCCGTAACCGTCATACATGGCCCGCCTTCCTGGTACCTTCATAACGGATTTATACCGGTTGCCGAAAGTTTTGTCCGAAACAGCCAAACCCCCCCATCCCCCCTTTACCGGGAGCCCGGTAAGGGGGGGGGGCAAAATGCTCCATCGGGACGCATGATTACCCCCCCTTTATAAAAAGGGGTAGGGGGGATTTATCCTCAGAAGCTAAGACGATGTCCGAGCCCTCAAACGGACATTAATTTCGGCAACCGCTTTAGTCGACCCAGGGCCGAACTATATCACGGACCTTCATAGACCGGGAACCCGGCCGTAATTCGTTTTGATTTTGAGATGCGCGGGGGCTTACGGAAAAGGGGGGCACCGCCGGCGCCGAAAAAAAAAAGGGCGGCCGGTTGCCGCCCTAACGCGATGTAATCATCAAGTCCGTAATGAAGTCATGCTCTATTCCTCTTCCGCCTTTGCGCCCGGTTCAGGCCCCGAGCCGCCTCCTGAAGAGGATGATCCGCCGGCTTCACCGCCTGAGTCCGATGTTCCGCCCGCGGCTTCGGCTTCGGGCTCTTCCTCGGCCTCCGCCGTAATTTCATCCAGCGCTTTGTCCGCGGCTTCGGCCGCCCTTGCCTGTCTGGCCGCAAGCTCTTCGTCCATCTTCTTACGCTTCTTCAACCGGGTCACGATGGTCCCGGGAGGCGCGGAATAGGAAGGATGGGAAAGGTCCATGCCGGAGCATTTCCAGATGTATACATAAGTATCCAAAATACAGTTGATTATGGAACCGTACATCTCGTTTACTTCGGTATCGCTTACGACCATGTTAATCTTCATCTTGGCCGGGGCGCGAAACATGGCGTAAGAATCTTCCCTCATCCTGAGAGGATATTCTTTATTCTGCACATGCCAAAACTCGGGCATGCCTTCATCTTTCAGCCGTTCCAAGAGTTCGCCCAATGAGTGGAAGTCCCCGTACCCGTCATAATAGACCCACACGTCGATTATGTTTTCCCCTATCAGGGACTCAAGTATCCGGGCAAAGGCCTCCAAATACTCGAGACTGGGAAATCTGGGCATCTTGGTCAAGATGATCGACTGGGCAATCATACCAAGCCTTCCGGACAAGTTGGTGTGGGATGTGTCCAGCTTGATTTCCCCGCCCTTGAAGGCTTCGATGCAGTACGGGATATCGCGGTGCAGCCTTTCAAAAGCTTCGCGCTTGATTTCCTCCAGGTCTTTGCTCTTCTCCGTGTTGGTCCGGATGTTGCGCTCCATATACGTCATTCCGCGAAGGAAATCATAACGATTCTGATATATATATGATCCCATTGCCCGTGGAAGGAGTTTCAGAACGTCTCCCGTCACCGTTCTGAAGAATACGACCCTGGAATCGTAAGCCACATACGCGGAAGCCGGCCCATAGATAAATAAGACCGACAACAATGATGCGAGGATGATAAGAAGCCTCTTGGCAGGCATGTAGGTCCCTCCTTCATCGAGAGGTTTACCCTTCAAGGGGTACCCCATCGACGTGAGCATACCATGTTTGATGATAATATTCAATTGTATTTCAGGACAATAGAGACAAAATATAAACCGTGACATCATGTCGCGTCCCGGCTTGGCACCGTGGCGGCCGAACCGGGATCATGAGAACCGCTTTTTCCATTCCCACAAAAGATTAAGGGCCTCCAAGGGCGTCATCTTTTCGGGGTCCAACGCGCGGATTTGTTGCAGCAGCTCGGAATCCCCGGAACCGAACAACTCACCCTGAACCGCGCCGTCGCCGGGTTTTGCCCGGGAACGTCTCGACACAACGTACCTCGGCCTCCCCGTGGGGTCGATGTCCTGCTGTTCCAGATTGGCGAGTATGCGCTTGGCCCGCTTGATCACGGACGGCGGGATGCCGGCGAGTTTGGCCACTTGAATCCCGTATGACCGACTTGACCCGCCCGGCACTATCTTTCGGAGGAAGACGATGTCCTCATCGGCCTCCTTGACCAGTATGTTGTATATCTTGATGCGCTCTTTGGTAAGCCCGAGGTCCACCAGCTCATGATAGTGCGTTGCAAACAGGGTCATGGGACCTCCGCCGGGCCTATCATGAAGGTACTCGGTAACGGCCCAGGCTATGGAAAGGCCGTCAAAGGTGCTTGTTCCTCTCCCGACTTCGTCGAGAATGACGAGCGACCGAGGGGTCGCGTTATTGAGAATGTCCGCGGTTTCATTCATCTCGACCATGAACGTGGATTGACCTTGCGCGAGGTAATCCGCAGCGCCGATACGCGTGAACACCCGGTCCACAATGCACAGGGAAGCTTCTCGCGCTGGGACGAACGAGCCGATTTGGGCCATGATGACGATTAGGGCCGCTTGTCTCATGTAGGTCGATTTTCCGGCCATGTTCGGTCCGGTTATTATCAGCACCTGGTCGGACGAGCGGTTGAGAAGACAGTCGTTAGGAACAAAAGTCTCCTGTTCGTCGAGGGCCTCGACCACCGGGTGGCGGCCGTCGATGACTCTTATTTCCCCGTCTTCGTTGATTTCCGGGCGCACGTACCCTTTTGACGCGGCCGTCTCCGCAAGTGCGGCCAGGACATCCAAGGTCGCAATGAGCGACGACGTTCGTTGGATACGAGGAATCACCTCGATCAAGCGCGTACGGAGCCTTCCGAAAAGCTCCAGCTCCAATTCAAGGATCCGATCTTGAGCGTTGAGGACCTTAAGCTCATAGTCTTTGAGCTCCTCGGTGATGTAGCGTTCCGCGCCCGCCAGGGTCTGCTTCCTGATATAGGTGTCCGGGACCTTGTTCTGATGGGATTTGGTGATCTCGATGTAGTATCCGAATACGCGGTTATAGCCCACCCGGAGATTGGGGATGCCGGTAAGCTCGCGCTGTTGCGCCTCGATGCCGGCAATCCATTCTTTGCCCTGGGTGCTGATACTCCTGAGCCCGTCCAATTCTTCATCGTACCCGGGTCGGATCACGCCTCCGTCTTTGATCCCCGCCGGCGGCGAGTCCACTATTACCGTGGCGACGGCGTGGGCGACATAGGACAGGTCGTCCATTTGAAGGATCTCGGCCCCTATGTCCGTTTCAAGCCGTCCCGCCGTTTCCGCGATCCCGGGGAGCCTCTCCGCTGAATTTCGCAATTGGACAAGGTCCCTAGGGCTGACGGTGCCGAGGGATATTTTTGCCGCGATCCGCTCGATGTCTCCGATGTCCCCCAGTATTTCCCGAATTTTCCCCCTTGAGATCGTGTCTTCGACCAAGCGTGCGACGGTTTCGTTTCTTCGTCGAATCTCCACCGGATCCAACAAGGGGTAAGAAATCCAACGGCGGATCATTCGTGCGCCCATAAGGCCGGCCGTCTTGTCCAAGAGCCGCACCAAGGTACCCGTAGCCCCTCCGTCCTTGATATTACGGAACAGCTCGAGATTGCGGATGGTCCCCTGATCAAGGACCATGTAGTTACCGAGATGATAAACGCGCGGGTGTTTGATGTGGCAAGGGGCGTCCATGCGGGTCTGACGCACATAGTGGATCATGGCCCCCACAGCGAGACCGGCGGGAGTTTTCTCGGAGAGGCCGAACCCTTCCAGGTTTCCGACCCCGAACTGTCGTCGGATTATGTCGAGGCAAGCCCTGGGTTCAATCATCCAGTCGTCGATATGATTCACATAGTAAGGGCCGTCAAGGATCGCGTGCATCCGAGGGTCCTCCTCAAGGCCCTCGGGGATCAGGACCTCCTTTGCCTGCAATCTTCCGAGTTCTTGATGAGCCGATTCCCACTCGGCCGTCTCCGTTGCCATGAGGTCCCCGGTGGAAAGATCGAACGCGGCCAGTCCGATCATCTTGCCCTTGACCGCCACCGCGGCCACAAAATGATTTTCCTCGCCCTTCAAGGTACCCGGCTCATCCGTCAGCCCGGGAGTCAGCACCCGCGTGACGTCTCGACGGACTATTCCCTTTGCCTTGCGAGGATCTTCCATCTGATCGCAAACGGCCACCTTCCGTCCTGCGGCCAGGAGTCGGGTGATGTAAGCGGAGGCCGCATGGTGGGGGAACCCGCACATGGGGACCCCATCGGCCTTGTTCTTGTCCCTTGTGGTAAGAGCTATGTCGAGAACACGCGAAGCCGCTTCCGCGTCCTCGAAAAACATCTCGTAGAAATCCCCCATGCGAAAAAGCAGGATTGCCTCCGGATGACGGGCCTTGTGCTCCATGTACTGACGCATCATCGGAGTGAGGCTGGAAGGGCCCGGGGGCGCGTTTTGTTCTTGCAGGTTCATGATATGCCTGATGCTCACCTATCGGGCGCGGTCGGCGCACTGGTACGATTCATCCCAAGCCTACTCGAACCGGGTGTCCAATCACAAGCCCATACGAGCGCCCACGTCGCTTCGCGATGAACCATTACTTGAACCTGACCGGCGAATGGTCTAAGCTGTGAAGGTGCCGACCAGGACGCTGATCTTCAGCGGTTTTGGGGCGGCCGGGGCATTTGCCCCATCGAGGGAGGAAACGCACCCGCGGTCCGGAACCTCCCGGATCGTCGGTCCGGGCGCCTTTTCGCGCCGAAACAAAAATCCCCGAATCTGCAAAGGAGGACTTCTCATGAATAAATCCGATGTGCTGAGGGCCCTTGAATGGGTGGATCGCGCTGCCGCGGAAGGGGATGTGGCCGTTTTGTCAAAAGCCAAACAATCCCTCGATGACGAACTGGCCTCTCATAAGAATACCCGTTCCCCCGCGGAAGCCTACGCAGGTGCGGTGGAGAGTTTCATCCGCAAGCACGGCAGGGACCCGTTGGAAGACATCGCGGAAGATGAATGAACATTGACTCGGTCGGATAACAACGCCGGCGACGATGTTCCGTCGTCCCAGCGGAAGAGCATAGGCGTTAAGATAAGGTGATTGGTCTATGAAAAAATCCCCCCTGCCCCCCTTTACAAAAGGGGGGTAATCATGCGTCCCCATGCGGCATTTGCCCCCCCCCTTACCGGGCTCCCGGTAAAGGGGGGATGGGGGGGATTTGGCTGTTGCGGACAAAACTTTTGGCAACCAGAATAAGCCGCCGGCATTGCGCACCATGAGTTGCCATAGGTTTCGGAAGGCGTCTGTAGCCGAGGCATCGGCAACCGTTCACCAGCCCCGTTGGTTACCCCAGGAAAACCAAACCACAAGCTCGCCAAGACACGAACG
>JAZDOF010000723.1:0-7605 GCA_043799015.1 Pseudomonadota bacterium
CCGAGCCGTAAGTCGGTGCCTCCGAATCAGCCCCCCGGACTTGTTGATTCTGCTCTGAAAAGCCGTCTGAGGCGGTCAACTCTTCCGGCAGTCCCGCAGACTCCACCGCAGGGGCGGAATCAGGGGCCTGGACCGGATCCACCGACACGGTCGCGTCCAGCACGATGCGTTCTTCCAGGGGTTCAAGGAAGAACCTGCGGCACATAATCTTGGGTCGTCTTTTCAGCCAGGACATGATGTTTCTCCTCCCCTCCGGGGCGTGGACCGTTCCGCGGACTATCAGGAGAAGCGGGGGAGGTCTCCGCCGCTGGTCAACCGGATGAACGATCCGCACATCTCGCCGGTGGTAAGGAAGTGGCTTCTTCCGAGAAGGCCCTCCAGCGAGGCGACGACCGGCACGTCAGGCGTGGTTCCACAGTAAGGACAAGCAACAACCATGCCACAAATGGGCATCGTTGGCAACGCGATTCCAACGGCTCAACAATAATATATGTTTGCTGTGCGACAAAAGTGAGAGGATGTACGCAAGGTCCGCCGGGCAGGACGCTTATGTGTAAATACCACACAACCGAGGATGGATAACCATAACTAACTGATATACATAAACAATAACTACGAAAAATCACACACCGGGAAGAATGGTGTGTTGTCCCCACGCATCAACCCTGCTTGATCAGAGTTGTTCGCATGTTCCGGGGTGTCGGATGAAGCCGATGGTGAGGACCGGATGGGGGCCGGTCCTACCATGGCAATCACCTGAATTCAACGGCACTCACGTAACGCTTCCACGATCAGACGTCCCGTCCAGCGGCCCATACGGAGTCATCCGTGCTGGGCACCTGTCTCAGGATCGCCAAGGGCACGGCTTCCACCTTCCGATACACGCGCTCGGGAGCCAAGACCTCACCGTTAACCGTTAAGAGTTCGTCGACGCTGATACCGAAGTGCTTTTCGTTTTCCCGGAGGAGCGGGAGTATCAGGTCCCAGTCGGCCTTAGCAACCTCGGCGAAGGCTCCGCCGTTCAATTGCTCGTCCACGATGACTCGATTCGGGTCTCTGATGTAGATGGCACCGCCGGAGGCGAGAGAAAATAGATTTGATCCGGGGTAGGGTCGATCCGGGAAAATCACCTTCCCGTCCTCATCAAGCGTCAGACCGTTGACGACCACGAAGCCGCCACCCTTCAACGGGTCGCCCGCCATGAAGCTCTCCGCGAGGAAATCCAAAGCCGTGCCGTTAATAACCACTCGAGGATTGCCGGCCGCATTGATGAGAGGACGTCCGGCCGCATTGCCCAGCACGAAGACGGAACCGCCCTTTGCCCCGTACATGAAGCATTGGCCCACGTCTCCGTGAATGACGAGCGTGCCCCGCTTCATGATCTGGCCGATTTGGTCCTGTGCGTTGCCGTGAATGTGGACTTCCATTCCATCGATGCCGCTGGCTTCGTAATCGCCCGATGACCCGTAGATGTCCATCCTAACGCCGTCGGTCTTCGCCCCGAAACCACAACCCTGGAAGCGTTGACCACGCGTATCGAAAACTATGAATTTGCGCCACCCTCGTTCGTAGGCATCCGACATGAGGACCGCGTCGCACTCATCACCTTCGGGGGTGAAGTCGCGGGCATCCACCACCAGGCACGTCTCGACGCTTATGGGCGGCCGAAGCAGCTTTCTGGATTGAAAGTCTATGAGACAGTAGTTGCCCAGGTCCGTCACATCCGTAATCCTCGGCAAAGAGCGGAAAACCCCGTAGAGTTCTTCCGTAACCACGGCAACCAAGGCCGAGCGCTTTTTCTCTCCCAAGGGGAACCTTCGATCGAGCAACAGGGTGAGCCCCTGGATTACCGCGTCCAGCAACGCCTTGTACCTGCGACCTCGACGCCCTATCCTTGCGGTGACCCAACGAAGGGTATTGTAGTCCCAGGATTCCGCATTCCGACGAAACATCTCAAAAATACGAAACGGATCACCGGGTGCCACCGCTTCGATCAACATCGGCTGAATCCGTTCTTCGTAACCTTGGGGCTTTACGGGGGGAACCGATATGTCCAAAGGTGTTCGGCTTTCAACCGTGACGGGGTCGCCGAATTTGTTGTAGCACTTCAGTTCTCGGGTCCCGTTGGATCCTGGACCCACATTGAAGAGGAACGCACCGCCGTCGTCCACCGAGCCGCCCCGCGCGTTCCAGTATCGGTCCGCGACGCTGCTGAATCGGGGATCCTCCGATGACAGAGACCTTAGTGTCGCGTCGATAGCCTGTTTTTCGGAACAAATCAGCCCTATCTGCACTTCGCCGTCGTAAAGTGCGAACACCTGCGGCCTCAGCATGGCGGTGTCGGTTATACCAAGAAGCTGAAAAGTATTTGATTCCGCAATGTTGCGGGCAATAATAAAAAACCACGGGCCGTCCGGCGATGCCTGAACGTGGGTGGTTTGAATCAGGTCGTACAGGCGTTGCCTTTCCGGCGTGAGAAGATCGAAATCCAGTTCGCCGGTGGGCGCAAGCCCTTCCAGAATCACCTCGAGAGGGTACCCGTAAACCCTGTTCCATAGGTCGAAGAGCATGACGCTGACTTCGGTATCGGTCATGAACAGCGGCTCAAGGCCGCGCTGGCGCAGGTAGTCCGAAGTTGAGACGTAATTGGCGAAATCCCCGTTATGTACCAGGGCCTCGTTCATGCCGGTAAACGGATGAGCGCCTCCCGGGTGCCAAACGCGGCCGCGGGTGGGATAGCGCTGATGGGCGATCCAGATATGAGCCTGAAAATCTTCCAGTTTGTAATACTGCACAACGTGTTCAGCGTAGCCGACGATCTTGAGTATCATCACGTTACGGCCGTGTGACATCACGAAGGCCTGTTTGACTCCCAACGAGCTGTAAAAGGCCTTATTGAGCCTTACCGAATTCTGACTTACGAATTCGTCCTCGGCTTGTCGCGGGTCCATGCCTTGGAACCCGTTCTCTTGGACGAATCGCGCCAAAACGTCGGGTTTGACGCGGACGAACGCACGCCATATCTCGGGCGGCTTAATCTCCAAGCCTTCCAATTCCCGATAGTCCGAAATGTGATCCAGAACCTCTTCGTGGGCCACGTCAAAAGATGAAGCAATGAATTCATCCTTCAGGACGGGCAGACATCCCGGTTCCAGTAAGGCGATATGGAACATATAGTGAGTGTCCAGCACATCAGCGGATACGCCCAACATGTCGTGGTTCAGTCCTACGGCCGCAATCCCCCCGCCTTTACCGTTCCCTCGATTGTGCATTCGGATCGACGGTTCGAAGATGTGACGACCGGCTATGGGAATGTTGCATGCTATCCCGGTGACGCCGCACCCGCCCTCGTCTTCGCGCTTGAGATAGCCGCGAGGGTCAAATGGGCCGAGAAGACCCTTCCTAGATTCGATTATTCTATCGGCAAACGGATTGTTGTTCATCACGATCCTCATACCATTCGCTGACGGATGTCGTCATCCGGAGCGTTTGAATCGTAATCCGAATGGGTGAGCACGTCGGTTCTTCCCACGAGTTGGCGTATGCTTTTCATGCCCAGCCTGTAGAGTATCTCCTGCAATTGTCCGCGCCAGCAATACAGCATATTGATTATTCGCCGGGTACCCCATTCAAGATTCATCAGACCTACCAGGTCCGGATCGGTCGTGGCGATCCCTCGGGCACACCCTCGACCGCTCTCACAATTGTGGCATCTGACGCACTCCAGGGCCACAAGATCCGATGTGCCGGTTACAACCCCATCAGCGCCCAATGCTATCGCTTTGGCCACATCAAACGCGGTGCGGATGCCTCCCGATGCTATAAGAGTTATTTCGTCGCGCACTCCTTCATCAAGAAGGAACTGGTGGACCTTGGGGATCGCGTATTCAATGGGCATGGCAATGTTCTTTTTTGCCACGTCGGGGGCCGCTCCCGTGCCGCCGTATGACCCGTCCAGGTGTACTATGTGAGCACCGGCATGATACGAGCCCACGGCTACCATGTCCACGTCCGTGGGAGTGGATACCTTTATCGAGACCAGGCCGCGCTTGTTTATGGTCTTGATCCAGTCGATGTGCTTCTTGTGATCCTCGACGGAGTACACGGAATGGAACGGAAACGGACTGAAGAGCGACGACCCCGGGACGGTTTCCCTGATCCGAGCCACGGCCTCGGTTACCTTGTCTCCCAAAAGATGACCGCCGAGTCCCGGCTTAGCGCCTTGTGCGTACTTGAATTCTACGATTTTCACCCGCTGAATGGTTTCCTCTCGGACGCCGAAGAGGCCCGTGGCCACTTGGGTGATGATATGATCGTCAAACGGGAAAAGAGCTTCAGGATAACCGCCCTCCCCCGTACAGGTGAAAGATCCCCATGCGGCAAATGCCCGAATCCTGCTCAGCATCGTCATTTGGCTTATGGAGCCGAAGGACATCCCGCCCCCGTAAATGGGAATGGGAATTTCGACTCGGATTCTGCCGTCGTCCCGTTTATTGAGAACGATGGAGGTGTCAACGGCTTCCTTGTCCAAATCGGGCTTCGGCACCCGCCTGGGAAACACGAACCTCAGCTTGTCGAAGCCGCCGTCGGATCCGCCTATCCTGTATTCCAGGTCGTTGGGCGGCAGCTTCCCGGTCTCGGCCATGTACCAAGTGCTCATCAGCAGTTCCGAGGTCCATCTCCGGTCCCCCAGCGCCTGCGCCGTCGGGTTCAACCCAACCCTTATGGCCCCAACGTGGCAATTGTTCACGCATCGGCTCGGTTTCTTGGAGCAATTCACGCCGAGGCAGAGATGATCTCGCGGCGTCATGAGCTTGCCGCCCGCGGTCTGAAACACTCCCACAGGGCAAACCGCCGCACACTTGAGACAGTGGTCGCAGTGGTCGGCCACCAGTACGCCATATTTGCCGATACCGTGTCGGAACCGCGACGGCGTGTCCACCACCACCGGCTGAGGAACTTCACTCCAGACGTTCTTATAGTGCATTATCGATCCATCCTTAATAACCGGTCACGTGCGGACGCGCCTTATGGGGCCGGGGCCGGGCCGAATCTTATTGGGAACCATATCGCCCGCGTGACCGGGACAAAGACGACGGCGACTTCTTTCAAGCGTCCCGGCAGGTATTCCGGGAAGTCGGCCGCGTCCCAAACCCCGAACGCCACAGGCGAGGGTTCGGGTGCTCGTGGGGGTCCGGTTCGACTTGCTCAGGGCAGCGTTTGTCGACGCGCGCCGAATAGCCGGCCGAAGGTCTCCGCTTCCAGGTCCTCAAAAAACATCACGCGTCCCTGCTCACCTCTTAGGCGCCGAGCCTCCCTGATCCCCATGGCACCCATCATTTCAAGCGATTGGTTATGCCAAGCACCGATGAGGTTTACGATTCTTTGAGCGGCCCAAGGGACTTCAACCTTTGAGATATTCGCCGGACATGCGCCCCCATCCCTACAATTGCGGCAAACCCGACATTCGAGCGCAATCAGCAACGGAACATCAACACCGACCAGGTTCGCCCCGCACAACATGGACTTGATGACATGCTCCGCCATCCCAAGCCCGCCGCTCACCATGAGGGTGATCTCGTCCCGGATTCCGAACCTGAGCAGAGCGGTATGGACTTCCCTGGTGATGTCGGCGATATGAGCGCCGTCATCGGCTCCGGGCTCGCGACCGCGTTCATCGGCCGCGCAATGGACCGCCTCTACCCCGTTCTCGGCCAATTGTACGATCCGATCCGCCGACTTGCTCGAATCCGCAGGCACACGCACCGAGACGATCATCTCCGGGTCGATTTTCTTCAGCGTGGCTACTTGGTCAAGGACGTGTCGCGAGTCGATCAATTCGACCATGCGGTAGCCGCGGAAGTCCTCGGGATTCCAGGATTCTCTCGTGTGAACAGCTGCGATGCTTGACTTGAATTCCGGGAATTGTTCAGCCGTATCGATCGGCACAAGCGCCATTGTCTCCAGCCGGGAAGCGGCCGTAAGAACGGCCCGCCAGACTCCCGAAGAGAGATCCCCGAACGGCAGAATGTTGAAAAGGATCGGAATGGGAAGTCTGATGTAGGGATAAGGCTTGGTGAGGAGTCCGCCGTCGGCGTCGAATTGCAGTCGTTGGTGCCGTCTTCCGATATCCACGACCGTAGAAATGTACTCCCGTCCATGAATGCCGTCTCGCGTGGGGCGTACGATCTCACTCATGTCCGTCCACATCGAATCGAATCCGGATCCGGAAAAGGCCCCGCCGTATCCTGCGCCCGATACGGGGATTTTTCCAGTTCGTGCATGTTCCCAATTCATGGAAATGATCTCGGGAGTATACACGTCATCTCCCAAGGCCTCCCATTCAGGATTGAGGGTCTTATGGATGAGTCGTCGCGGGCACCCCTGGACGCACCTGAAACAGCTCTTGCACAATTCGTCGATTGTGTCCGCCATGATATCGGTGGAGAACTTCCGCTCACGGTACACGTTGTACACGCACTCCTGCTTCACGCATACCGGACACTTCAGGCATCCTTCACCCCAGTCTACGATTCCGGACCTCCCAATGCGGGGGTATCGGTTGGGCGTAACTCGAACATCTATGTGATATTTCTTCGGCATTAGCCTGCTCTCCGTTCCATGCCGTCTTCTTTTCCGAGCCCTTGAGACCTATCGGGCGAACGCTCGGCCACGGTACACGCGTCGACCAACGTCGGTTGTCCGAGGCCGACTCGGTAATCGGGGTGCCCAATACTACCGTGCCCTATGGGGGCAACGGCCGCCCTTCACACTGCCGGTCGTTTGCTCAGGCCGGCCGCCTCGAGTATTTCAGGCACTTTCTCTTCCCATTCGATGGCCATGAGATGAACCCCGGCAACCCCGCGGATTTCCCTGACCCGGGCTATGGTTTCCACGGCGATCTTGATGCCTTCCTGGGCCTGCTTTTCCTTGGGAACGGCCGCCATACGGGCTATAAGTTCCTCGGGTACGTCCATGCCGGCGACCTTGGCGGCCATATACTTGGCCATTCCGACGCTCTTGAGCGGGGTGACGCCCGCAAGGACGCTCACCTTTTCCGTGAGGCCCGAGTCCTCGGCCTGCTTCATGAACTCCGCAAAACGAGTCATATTGTAAACGCACTGCGTTTGAATGAAGTCCACTCCGGCTTCCACCTTCTTAGCCAAACGCACGACGCGCCACGACACGGGGTCGGCAAACGGGTTCTCCGCGGCACCTATAAACATCTTCGGTTGACCCTGAATGCTTTCGCCGCCGATGATCGTTCCTTCATCCCGCATGTCGCGTACGGTACGCACGAGCTGCACGGAATCCAAATCAAAGACCCCCACGGCTCCCCGTTGGTTTCCAAACGTCTGGTGGTCTCCCGTAAGACAAAGGATATTCCTTATTCCAAGGGCATACGCACCGAATATGTCGCTCTGGAGGGCTATTCGGTTTCGATCCCGCGTAACCATCTGCAAGACGGGCTCGTGACCCATTTGTTTGAGAAGGGAGCAGGCGGCCATTGATGCCATGCGGACTATCGCGGTCTGGTTGTCCGTTACATTGACCGCGTCTACGTACCCGAGCAGGGCCTTGCCTTTTCTTTCAAGCACTTCCGTA
>JAZDOF010000727.1:0-7851 GCA_043799015.1 Pseudomonadota bacterium
CGGGGAAATCCAGGACGAGCATGATGTGGAAGAAGAGCTCTTCGTACCGCTGGCCGATGGTACGGTCCTGGTCAGTGCGGTAACGCCGCTGTGGGATTTTGAAGAGCATTTCGGAGTGGCCATTCCACGGGAAGGGTTTGATTCCTTGGGCGGGTTCATCATACATCTCCTGGGCCGCGTTCCCACCGTCGGGGAAGAGATTGAACATTCCGGGCTTTTTATCCGGATACACTCCGGGGACGCCAAAAAAATTACGCGGGTGATGGTGGTCCCCAGTGCGACCGAGGCCTCGGGCCGATCTGAGGAACCGCACGAAGACAGGTCATGATCGGCCGCTATTTACCTCCGATGGTGGGAGGCCTGCTCCTGGCGCTGTCCTTTCCCGATTACGGGTTCGACGTACTGGTTTGGGCGGCCTTCGTTCCCCTTTTACACTCGATTCATCGGGCTGAATCCCCGTTGAAAGCCGCGGCCGTAGGGGGAGCTTTCGGTTTTATCTTCTTCCTGTTGAACGTGGGGTGGATTTACCGCACCGTCGTAACCCACGGCCACTTTTCACAGGCGCCGGCCGTACTGCTTCTCGTGCTTATGGTATGCACCCTGGCCGTGGTTCCGGCTCTCTTCGGACTATTTACCAAGCTGCTTGCAGTGTACGGTTGGAGCATAGCCTTTACGGCCCCCATAGCCTGGACCGCCCTGGAATACATGCGAGCAGTGACATTCGAGGGTTTCCCCTGGGATCTGACGGGGTATGCCGTGGCCGAACGGGTACTCCTGATACAGATGGCGGATATTACGGGGGTTTACGGACTGTCCTTCGTAATATTGTTGGTCAACGGGGCCATATGGTGCGCGTTGGAGAGGCCGGCTTCGTGCGGAGCCCCTACGTGGCGGCCCCTGGTGGCCGCTTGTTCGGCAGTTGCCGCAGTTCTTTGTTACGGCCTGCTTAGGATGCCGACTTTCCCCGAGGTTGGGAATCCGGTCGGTGCCGTAACCGTGGGGGTGCTTCAAGGGAATGTGCCGCAGGACATCAAGTGGCAAAGCTCGGCGCGGGAACCCACCTTCGCCGTCTACGAACAACTGGCCGGAGAGGCCGTGCGGGCGGGAGCCAAGCTCCTCATCCAGCCCGAGACCAGCATACCCGTCACGTTCGGGGCCCGCTACGACTCGTGGGAGCGTGCTTGGGCGATATCGGAGATGATCGGGGTACCCATGCTGGTCGGTGCGGCTTCGATCCGAAGAAACGGCGGTCGGGACCGCTTCTTCAATAGCGCACTCCTACTGGAAGGACGTGAGTTGCGTGCCGTGTACGACAAAATTCACCTCGTACCCTTCGGGGAGTATATGCCCCTGAGCGGTCTTCTGCCGTTGGGGCCGGGAATTGCCGCACGAGACGTTGATTTTACTCCCGGCGAGACCATGACGGTCATGGCCTTGCCCGGCGTGCCCCCTTTCAGTGTCCTAATCTGTTATGAAGCCATATTCCCTGAGCTTTCCCGAAAAGCACTCCGCAACGGGGCCCGAATGCTGGTAAATATTACTAACGATGGTTGGTTTGGTGACAGCGCCGCCCCGTACCAACACTTGGGCATGTCACGTTTGCGGGCCGTGGAGAACCGAGTATGGCTCATTCGATGCGCCAATACGGGAATCAGCGCGGTCTACGACTCGGCGGGCCGGGAAGTAAGGTCGCTGGGTTTGAACAAACGGGGCTATTTCACCGTGGACGTGCCTCAAGCCGCGAATTATGGATCAATTTACTCTGAAATAGGCGATGTTTTCGCCTGGGTCTGCGTCCTTGCAACGGTTTGCATTGCTGCTGAGGCGTATCACCGTGGGGAACGTTTTATCGGCTGAGGATTTATAGCGAGTGAAAAAAGTTTTTTCCGAAACAGCCAAATCCCCCCCATCCCCCCTTTACCGGGAGCCCGGTAAGGGGGGGGCAAAATCCACTCTGGGGACGCATGATTACCCCCCTTTTGTAAAGGGGGGCAAGGGGGGATTTTTCTGTGAAGTAGGCAGACGTCCGAGCACTCAAACGGATATTCGTTTTGGCAACGGGTGTAAGAAAGGAGGCTGATTCCGTGGATGGCATTATTTCACCGGTGACGGCAAAGAAAGCAACCCGATATTTGGCCGGCCTTCTTTTTGCTATTGGTGTAATTTGGTTAATGAAAGCCCTCGGTTCCATGACCACGATGATCCTGGTTTCCGTATTCTTGGCCTATATCATCGATCCATTGGTGAAACGGTTGGAAGAGAGGGGGCTACCCAGGTCCGCCGCCGGTTTGTTGCTTTTGCTCGGGGTCGCTTTGTTCTTGCTCGTTTTGATTCTGGTCATCGTGCCGAGTATCCTGGTCGAGCTATCGGTGTTCGTACTCAAGGCTCCGGAATATGTTACTATTCTCGTATCCAAAGCTATCAACTTCTTGAAGCAACTCGGCATTTCCACCAGTTACACAAGAGAGGAATCCTATGCCTTTCTTTGGCAGAAAGCACAGGAAATCCTTCCCAGTATCAGTTTGGTAGCCAACTATGCCGCTCAATTCTTTTCCACCATCTTCAAGTCGACGTTCAGAGCTTTGGGGACGGTTCTTCAGGTCCTGCTGGTGCCGGTGCTGGCCTATTACTTCTTGTCCGCGTTCGACGCCATCAAACGTGCGGGAGCGCAACTCATCCCCCCGGACACGCGAGAGTCCGTCCTCGCGCATCTGCGCGAAATCGATCACGTTATTGCCGGGTTCGTGCGGGGGCAGTTGACCATATGCCTGATACTGGCGTTCCTGTACACCCTTGGATTTACCTTGATCGGGATCGACCTTCCCGTAGTGCTGGGCATGACATCCGGCGCACTCTTCATAATACCCTACGTGGGAACGATGGTCGGGGTAGTTGGTGGTTCCCTCATGGCCTTGGCCAAATTCGGGACCTTAGATTACGTGGCGTACGTGGTGGTTTGGATTGCAGCCGTGCAGTTGGTGGAATCCTATGTGCTCACCCCCCGCATAGTCGGCCAGGCCATCGGCCTGCATCCGCTGGCATACATACTTGCCATCATGGCCGGGGCCCAACTCTTCGGCTTTCTCGGAATGCTCCTGGCCATACCCGTCGCTGCCGTGCTGAAGGTGCTCCTTAAGACCGCGATGAGGAAGTATCTCGAATCCGACCTTTATTCGAGCCGGACGGAGACGCAATGACGCCGGCTTCTTCAGGCATTCTTCACGTGGTGGCCACGCCCATCGGTAATCTCGGAGATATCACCCTGAACGCGGTTAAAATACTGGGGAAGGTTCATGTTATTGCGTGCGAGGATACCAGGAAAACCGGTATCCTGTTGCGGCATTTGGGAATACGGACCCCCACGGTGAGCCTCCACAAATTCAATGAGGTAAGCAAGATCGAGACGGTCCTCGGGCTTCTACGGCAAGGCAAGGACGTAGCCCTCGTTACCGATGCAGGAACGCCGGGCATTTCCGATCCCGGCACAAGATTGGTGCGGGCCGTGTTGGATGCCGGGTTCCGGGTCACTCCCGTTCCAGGCCCCTCTTCGATAACCGCCGCACTTTCCATTGCGGGTGTGGAATGCTCGGAGTTCACGTATTTGGGGTTTGTGCCCCGCACGGACGCCAAGCGTCACGAGTTTTTCCGCAAAGTCTCGGGACTGGGCCATGCGGCGGTATTCTTCGAGACGCCGGTTCGGGTGAAGGACAGCCTGCGAGTCGCATCTGAGGTACTAGGGACTCAAAAGATCGTTTTACTTAGGGAACTTACCAAGATATACGAAGAAATTCTTCGCGGGACCGCCGGTGAGGTGTCGGCAATCTTAGAGGTTAGGCCGTCCATTAAGGGCGAGGTGGTCATCGTGACCGAACCTGAGCCGGCAACGCCTCTTTCCGAAGACAATATCGCCGCCGCGGTCAAGGAACTCATGGAAGAAGGCTTCAGCGGCAAAAGGCTTGCCCATGAAGCCCGTGAACGCCACGGCATCGGTCGAGGCGATGCATACGACGTATTCCTAAAAATAAGGGCGCAGGAGGAGGAAGAAATGGGGTGACGTCGAGGCGTTGCCCATTGGCGTTAGACTAAGGTGATCGGTCCAAGAAAAAATCCCCCCTGCCCCCCTTTACAAAGGGGGGGTAAGAGATCGATTTCTCCCCCCTTTTCTAAAGGGGGGGTGGGGGGGGGATTTCTCTTTCAGTCATCGCCATAAAGGAGGGACGACGGAATACAACTACTTATTATCATACAGACCGGATCGTTAGCTTAACGCCGATAGGCGTTGCCGGGATGCATGCGCTTCCGAGGGAAAAACTCTTACGGTGCCGAGATGAAAGCTGTTCGAAAAATCAAAGCCTATATCGGTGAACTTTCCTTGGCCCTGGGCGGCTTGGCGCTTGCCGCTACGGTGGTGACCGCGTGCTTGGACGTGATCTCGCGTCTGATCGGTAGTCCGTTCGCCGGCATGAACGAGCTTACTGTTCTGTTTGCTGCGTGGACCGTCGCCTTACCGGCGGCGTACGCCCAAACCAAAGGGGGTTACGCTGCTTCCGCGGTATTGACCTCAAAATTCCCGACTCGTTTCAGGCGAGTGGTTAACGCGGTTGCTTTGTTGTTAGGTGCCTTGTTCTTCGCCATCCTTTGTCGGCGAATGGGAGCCTATGCCGATCTACTTGGAATGACCGGGGAAGCATCTCCAAAATTGAAGGTCGAATACTTTCCCTTTGCTTACGGTATTGCGGTCGGGTTCGGCCTGATGTTGTTCGCGCTCTTGGCGGATTTGCTCGCCTTGTTCACCGATAATGAGGGTAAGACGTCATGACTGCCTTGACCGGCGTTGCGGCCCTGTGTTTCCTGTGCTTCAGCATTGGGATGCCCATAGGCTTTGGAATGGGACTCGTGGGGTTGGTCGGCCTGTGTTGGTTACTGTCCCCGGAGGCTGCGTTGAATCTCGCGGGCGCGGAAATATGGAACACCCTTTTGAAGGACCAACTTGCAGCGATTCCCTTGTTCGTTATTCTGGCGCGGGTTTGTGCGTGCCTGGGAATGGACCGGGACCTGTTCAACCTCACGGAATGGTTCACCGCCGAGAATCGCGGCGAATCGGCTGCGGCGACGCTTGGGGCGACCGTGGCGACTTCGGGACTCTGCGGAACACATGGGCCGTACGTCCGGAACAATCAAGATCACGGCCCTCCACAACCGGAAGGCGCCGAAAACCACCGACCTGTAAACCGATCCGCCTATTCCTGCGGTCGCGCCATAGCGGCCGCTGCGCCCTTCAGTCCCGTTCTGATCGCCTACGCAGTCGCGGCGGACGTTCCCGTAGGCCGAATGTTTTGGGCCGGCCTGCTGCCCGCTGCGGCTTTGGCGTGCCTGTGCGGAATTCTCGTCCACGTCGCTTGCGGAGGATACGGCGGGTCATCCTTGGTTACGGACCCGGTCCGCAAAAGGGACACATTCGGGGCCTTAGCATCTGTGTGCTTTCCGGCCGCGATTTTTTGTTTTGTCATGGTCGGCCCGCTTACCGGGAAGTACTCACCCGCCGGAGCCGCGGCCCTTGCCGTGGTTCTCACCGTGGTCGTGGGCCTTTTGCGTAGGAAATGGGAGAGGAAGGCGTCATTGTCGGCCCTTTCAGAGGGGTTGAAGGAGGCCTCCGCGATCTTTGTCACGGTGTTGGGTGCGGTCCTTTGGACCGGCTTCCTCGGGGTCGATGGATTGCCGCGCGAAATAGCCGAAGCCGCGGCCGCTTGGTCTTCTCATTCGTGGATACCAATGATCGGGGTCATAATCGCCGCAGCCGTCATGGGGCGGCTCATCGACCCGTTGAGCGTGCTGCTCGTATCGTTCCCGCTGTTTTTCCCCACAGCGTCGCGTCTTGGCTATGACGCGGTATGGTACGGCGTTACGATCGCGACGGCCGCGGGGCTTGGGATGGTTTATGGAGAAACAAGGAGCACGGCCGTCGAACTCGATAACGGAACCCTGGAGCGTGGCCGCCGATGGTTCCGGGAATCATGGTTTTTGCCTGCCTATGCCATTGTTCTGATTGGGCTGCTGGTTTACCCCCAAGGGGTGAGCGGCGCGGCTTCGTTTGTCAAATAGGGGCCGGCAAGCCTGTCCCACACGAGTGAATGGTTCGGTTCAATCTTGATCCTTGACGTGGCCGGTGTGCTCGTGATATTCGTTCTTCATGAAAAACGAGTTCCCTACACAGAACGGATCGCACGCACCGGCTGTTGACCGTGCGTTTTTAATTCTTCAACTCCTCGGTCGCTCCAAAGAGCCACTGGGGGTCTCCGCGGTCTCGCGAGCCATAGGAGTCGGGAAGAGTACTGTTCACGGCATTCTTCAGGCCTTGCTGGCCGCGCGTGCCATAGAGGATGCAGGCGGCCGGCAGTATCGGCTTGGGCCCAGGGTCGAAGAACTGGCTCGCAGTAGACAAGGAAGACGGACTCCCGTGGAGATCTGCCGCCCCCATCTTGTGTCGCTCGTTGAACAAGTCCGACAGACCAGCATGTTCGGGGTGCCGGAAGGCGAACGTTTTAGATTACTATCCGTGGTCGAAGGTTTGGACTCTTTTCGAGTAAAAGCCGTGCAGGGCAAATCCATCCCGCTTCTGGCCGGAGTCGTGGGCAAGATCGCTTTGGCTTGGGATGCCGTGGATATGCCCGAAGTGCTGCCGCGCTTTACGGAAGATTCGGTTGGTGATCTCAACGCCCTGCTTCCGGAACTGAACCGAGTTCGAGCGGAAGGACTAGCCCTGGACCGGGGAGAGTATCTGCGAGGGGTTTACGCTGCGGCGTCGCCGGTCCTTAAGGATGACCGTTTGGTGGGGATTCTCTTTTCCGCGGGTTTTCAAGATCAGTTGCAGGAAGAGGGTCTCCGGTCAATGGGCCTAGCCGTGGCGCGAGCCGCCCGAGCGGTGTCGCAGGAATTCCACGGGATGGTAAGTTGAATCATGAGGCCGATCGTAACCCTTCACTTACGGGCGGAAAATTCCAATCTCAACGTGGCGCAGGCTTTCTAGCCTGCGAATTTTCTTAGTGCGATCTCGGCAGGCCGGAAAGCCTGCCCCACAAGAGTGAATGGTTACAGGCCGATCGGATTCACGCTCCGTGTGATGCGATGGTTGACATCGAGAGATCGGCATCAGAATAGAAACCACATTCGGCGTAATAGGTGTTTCAGGTGTCAGGCGCCGCAAAAATGCGGCTTGCGCATGACGGGAAAGGCGCTTGGGGCTTGAGCCTGGGCGGCCTACCGATCTAGGTGCGTGAGTCCGAGTACGCCCTTATTCTTTGCCCAACATAACGCTGCTGGCCTTGATGAGCACGCTTACGTTGTCTCCGACTTTGATTCCCAGGTCCTTGACGGCTTCTACGGTGATTGTGGACGTAATGACGTTTCCCGCCCCAATGTCCACCTTGACTTTCGCGGCCACCATACCTTCCGTCAACTCGACGACTTTTCCCTTAATAATATTTCTTGTGCTGAGCTTCATTAAATCTCCTCCTTAATATTAGCCTGCCCGGACATATCCCTCTCGATTGAGGGCGATCCCGGCCGGTCGTTATCCCCCGCCGAGCGGCTCAAGCCTTATATCTAAAATATCATAAAGCTATAGGGGAAGCAAGGGGTCGGACGAGACCGAATTGTACGGCTTTCCATGCGTGAAACACCCTTGATGGGCTGTGAATCGAATCCCTTTGCCTCTTATTGCGCCGTCGGATTGACCGTCCCGCCGGTCCTACGCCCAATCGGAGGGTCTGAGTGCCGCCGCCCGCTTGCTGAATCTCCGCAGGCCGGATAATCCGGAGTTCGGTAACGGTACGCCGGGCTACATGGACAAAT
>JAZDOF010000730.1:0-2566 GCA_043799015.1 Pseudomonadota bacterium
ACTCGGCCCGTCGCCGAAGACGCGGCGCGTCGAGTTCGGGACGGCTTCCCTGAACTCTTCCCATCCTTCACCGGGGCTTTGTCCATTTCGGTGCGAGTCACGGCCTCGGAAAGCTCAACTCCCGGTTTGGTGCATTCCGGACGCACCGTTCCAACCAATCCCGGATCGGCTGAAAGCAGAAAACGCAGCAAGGCTTGGCGTGCGAGTTCCGGTCCTCGCAGGAAAGGGACCCGATCGACATACCAAGCAGTATCCACACCATCCAAAACGATCGGAGTCGGCTCATCTCCATTACCGGGTCGGCAATTCCTCGGAAGCGATACTGCAGCCGTAACTACTCCTTCGCGTGTTCCTTCGACGATGCCTCGCATGGCGCGACCGGAACAGGGGTCTCCGGGATGTAGGATGATTTCCTCACCAGCGCCGAATTCAACTGTTTTTTCTTCGAGGATGAAACGGATGCGGCGTTTTGCTCGTTTGAGTGCATAGCCCATGTCCGGGGTGTTTGAATCGGCGTCCGCCTCGAGGGGGGCACCAGGGGCGATGCGGACATGTTCATCCAAAGCGGATAGTTCGGCGATCCCCACGGTTATGCCGGCAGTCACTCGTTCATGCAGCGTGTTTGGGTTGAGGATTGCCGCGAATTCACCCTCTATGTGGTTAATTTCTTTTGATAACGAAGTGAACCATCGCGTATAGTACTCCTGAGCCTCCGGTCCGAGCGCCCCCAATGCGGACGAGTCGGAAACCGGATACAGGGTGGAGCAGGCGCGGCTTTGGAAGCATTTGCCCGTCCTCGGGCACGTCTCATCAAACAGAGCGGACGGTGAGCCATCCACGGGTCTGGTATACGAATTCTTGAGCGCAATTACTCGGTTACGACCTTCGATCACAAGCGGTCGTTCGCTTCTGCGAAGTTTCCGGACCGCTCCGGTCCCGGAGTAAAACACCACTCCCTCGGGAATGGGGTCGCTTTCCGTGTCGGTGAAAAGAAGCGAATACGCGTATAACTGGACGAGGTGGTCATCCATCACCTGTCTGCCTGTTTTCAGCTCGATAATGGTCCGTGAGTCTCCGCGGCTCAATATGGCATCGGCCCTTCCCTTGATCCCGAAGACGGAAGACATGCCGTCCGCTTCCACAAGAACCCCGGTGTTTTGGAGGTCGGTTTTGTCGATCCAGGATTTCAGGTTGCTGAAGTGCCGCTTTGCATCCTCAACCAGATCACCGTTTTTCACCGAGACCGCGGAGCCGGGAAGGACCTCCAACAGCGCGGGTCGCGCCGCCTGGAAGGCTTCGTTGAAGGAAGGTTCGCGGCCTGCGGCTTCCGCTGCAAGGAGGTAATCGAACAGATGGTGAACCATTTTCCCTTTGGCCATCCAAAAGGGCTCATCCGCAGCCATGCGGTACCGCGCGTCCACAGAGCGCAGACACATCCCGGCTTCAACCGCATCAGTGACGCTCACCAGCCGGTACGGCTCCAACACCAGATAGGTGTCGACATCCGCCATATGGATGATGGTTCCATCGGTGAGTTCGTTGTTGCGAACAAGGCCGAACGCGGCCATCTCCGCACCCTCGCGGCAAAGCAACGGAAAACGGTACAAGTCCTCGCGATCCATTGCGCAAACCGATTCGGGAATCAGCACAAATACACGTTTGTTATCGGGAGCGGCCAGGACTTCCAATCCACGGAATACGTAATCGCCGCTCTTTGAAAGCCGGGGCTCCGCTGCGATTCGCGTGATGCGACCACTGAACGAATGTTTTTCCTTGGGGTCGGACATGGCTGGGGAATGTACCACAGGCAGGGCGAGGGGACAACGGCGCGGGCGCTTTTCCGTTGACTTGGCCGGCACGCCGATCTAGTGTGTATGAGTCTGGGATTGTGTATCATTCTCACGCCACTGAAGCCGACATGGAGAATCTCAAAGGAGTCCGAACAATGAGGGGTTCATGGAAACCAACCGCAGCCATGATCGTAGGCCTCGCGCTGATCGGGGCCGCGTTGTGCAACGAAGTTCTGGCCGTAGACCCGGTGGTCTCCGACGACAAAGGCAGAGCCATCGGCGGTTATGATCCCATCTCATATTTCTAAGCCGCGAAGTCCGTTGAGGGTTCGGATAAACTGCCCCATAAATGGAATGGGGTCACGTGGTTCTTCGCCAATGCGGAGAATCTTGAGACCTTCAAATTCCAACCCGAGAAGTTCGTGCCGCAGTTCGGGGGATATTGCGTGCTCTCGCTGGCTCAGGGCAAGATTGTCAAGGCCGACCCGAAAGTGTGGAAGGTGGCCAAGGGCAAGCTGTATATGTTCGCGAACGCGGATGCCTTGAAACTATGGGATCAGGACCCCTCGGGGAACATCGTTAAGGCAAACCGGAATTGGCCGGAATTGGTCGCTAAGAAGTAGCGCCGATGGGCAGGGAGGACTTTGCGGCCGCGCGCGGAAGAAAAGTCCAACCATTCACTTACGAGGGGGAAATTCCAATCTCAACGTGGCGCAGGCTTTCCAGCCTGCGAATTTTCTTAGTGCGACCTCGGCAGGCTGGAAAGCCTGCCCCAC
>JAZDOF010000734.1:0-4122 GCA_043799015.1 Pseudomonadota bacterium
CATCTTTCATCGCCTTCGCCAGGTTGCCCACCACTCATTCCTCAACCTTAAATAAAGTCGCCCCTTCCAGAAGGTTTCGGTCTTTCAACTCTCGCTGGAGACTAAGGCGGCTTTGGTTGTTCCCGAGTAGTATCCCATTCCGTACTGCAATCCACTGTCCTTTGTACTTTCTTGAATTCTGTTCTATCCATTCGAAATCAGTTCTGAACTCTTTGCCGGAAGCGGGCCCTCCTCGCATTATTACCGGATCGCCGGACTGTTGTTTCCACTTATCCGGACTATCTGAAGTTCCCATTGGGATTTCGGCCGGTTCTATTCCAGCAGCGGCTACGTTGCCATCCTCTATCAGAAATCCGATATCAGCTTCCATCTTTGTTAATTCCTCGCGCTTGTTCTCTTTCGCCGACTTCGTAGAGTAACACGATTATTGCCTAAAGGAATGTCTGCGGCAGCCCCAAACCGAGAAAGACCTACTCCCGGACTCTCGCGTATTATCCGGCAGCTATGTTGTGATGTCAAGGCCGTTTGCAGCGTAAGTATGCGCCGGTCCTTGTAATACCGGGCCGCTTAAGTGTACCTTTCGACTACTTGCGGTTGGCCTCGGTTAACACCAAGGGTCGGCTGGCTCTACGATACGCCTCCAATGTGTAGAGGCGCCGATTCCTTCAAACCCTGAGCAACGCTGGTTCCCCTCGCTCCGCGTCTACTCCACCTTCACCCGGCTGCCGGCACAGGCATGGCATGAGCCCGAACGAACCCTTGCCGCATCCGACAGGGAAATTACGCCGACTATGCTTTCAGGGCTCTCCGACCATACGAATAATCGCTGTAAATCATAAAGGATCATCGTTCGGACGGCATCTTCCAAATAGGTGCTCTCTTGACAGGAAATCACGCGTTGCGACGCGAGAATATCCGCGGCTCGGGTCTCCGTGGGTACGGCCCGCGAGTATGCCAGGATAAGATCGGTTTTGGAGATTACGCCGGAGGGCTTACCATCACCGCTCCTAATCAGGACCGAACTGCACCGGCGCTCCGCTATGCCTTCCATGATGCTGAAGAGGTCGTCATGGTCGTAGAACCACACCACCGTGTCCGTCATAACCTCTTTGACCTTGATCCGGAAGTCAGGGTTCTCCGTAAGCTCCTTCCTTCGGTTCATGATGCTTCGGTCGCAGGAGCGGCAATACCCGTACAACAGGCCCACGATGTCGGGATAAGCGATGGCCCCCACGACGTCGTTTCTTGACTCGTCCAGCACATAAAGACGATACACGCGACGTGATCGCATGGTGTCCAAGACGGATTCCAGCGAATCACCGGGGCGGCAGAAGAGAGGGGGCGAGACCATGATGTGATCAAGGGGAGACTCTATGGGAAGACCGGCATAGTAGGCCCCCATAATATCCGTTTTGGATACCACGCCCACCTGAGCGCCGTCGTCGCCGCGAAGGAGACAGGCATTGATCTTGTACTTGATCAGATGCCTGATGCCGCGACCGATGGTCGCTGTTACGGGAAGACTGAAGATCCGGACCCGCATGGCCTCATTAACCGTAGCATCCGACAATATGCTGTTCTTCGATGCTTCCGCCATAGCCTTTTCCCTTCACGTACGACCGGACCCGTCGTCGAGCGCCTAGACCTGTCTGAGACATCACCCCCGGAGGACACCGAGCCTCCGGGCATCGTCTACGAACGAATCTCTCCCCCCGTCTCGGCAAGTCTTTCCACCAGAAAATAGAACAGATCCGAGAAATAGACCATACCCTCTATTACTCCGTTCCTTTCCACCGGAAGCCGGCGGATATGCTTCTTGATCATTATGTCGAGGATGTGCAGAGCATGGGTATTGGGCTTCACCGTTATGACTTCGGTCGTCATAAGGTCTTCGACTCGCACGGAGCGTGTCCGCTCGGCAATAAACTCGAACAGCCCCGTCACCTCAATGTCCGTCATGGTTCCCCAAACATGAGTATGCTTCGGACGGACAAATAGTAGCACGTCGTACATCGACAGCATTCCGATCAGGCGACCGGCGTCGTCATTGACGATCATGCCGAAGACGCGTCGTTGTTCTTCCTCGGTCGCTCGCTTGAAGCTGTT
Source organism: Pseudomonadota bacterium (assembly GCA_043799015.1). Classification (GTDB taxonomy): domain Bacteria; phylum Desulfobacterota; class Desulfomonilia; order Desulfomonilales; family Desulfomonilaceae; genus JAZDOF01. Next base: position 2,107 of record JAZDOF010000734.1, read on the forward strand.
GAGTGCTTCCGCAATGGTCATACGCGGACTGAGCGTATGAAATTTTCTTTCCATTATGTCTTCAGCTCTGAACATGCCTGACTCCGAACCGGTCCGAAAAAGACCCGTGTCGAACGGAACCGTTCCGAAAACGGGCGCCGTCGGCCGTGATTCCAACCGGGCATCTCACGTCAAAAGGTTACGATCTCGTACCCCGCGTCCATGTAACGAGCGATACTCACATGGCCGGACATCTCGTCCGATATGGGAAGTCCCTCGGCTTCCACTGCCGCCAGGACGTTCATTTTGGTCGAGCAAGCCCAGCACACCGCGTCTATCAATCCTTGGGATTTTACCTTCCCATAGAGGCCCTTCATGGGGTTGCCGTCCGAGGCAAGCTCGGGGACCAGTTTCACGGCAGCTCCCTCGATCACGATTTTCACGTCGTACCCGAGAGATTTCATATCAAGAGCGTTCAACAGCACGTGGATAAAACACATCAACTCTCCGTTGAATGCCACGAGGACCATTTTTTTCATATCACCCTCCGAAATGGTACTGCATGACCGCCGACAATGCCCACATGCCGGCGCCGATGACGATTCAGCCCTAATTCGAGCTTTACGGAGACTCTATCTTAGGGCACAGGCCGCGGGCCGGCATTAGGCGCCGGTGGTGAATGCAGAGAGATCACTTTGACTTCAGTAACTCGGCACATCGGTTTCGATGATTTCTCCAACGTCACCAGTTCATCCACGCCGGCTTCCACAGCCGCGCTGACGTGGAGAGCGTCAAGGGGCGACATGTCGTAACGGCCCGCCAAATCCACGGCACGGCCGGTTAATGCAGGTGAAGTGGAGACTCTTTCCGACGCGTTTTCCAGAATCGTCTGCATGAATTCCACCTCTTGTCGGCGATTGTGAAAAATAGGCTTGGGCAAGACTTCCAACCTTAGGTAATCGCTTACCACGAGACTTCGCTCGGGGTCGTCGAGAACCTCCATCGCCCGGACCCAAGCCCCATCCTTGCCGAGAAAGGCCTCAAGCAGAATGTTTGCGTCAAGGTATGTGCGCTTCATCGCCTTTCAATTCCCCTCTTCGTCTCTTGATCTCTTCGATCACCTCGTCTTCCGAAAGCAACTCCAAGCCTTCGGCGACGGCTTGGTTTCGCAACCTCAGCAGTTTCTCGCCCAAACGAGTCCTCGGAATGAATGATTCGGACCTCACTGCAAGACCGACCTCGGTAATTCGGCAGCTCATTCGTTCCTTACCCAGCGGCAACGATAAGTCGATCCACGCCCGGGACCCACTTGGGGGAGATGTATGGTCGAATAGGACTCCTAACGTCAGATCCGCAAATAGCGGAAAAAGAACCCCGCACGACTGTCGGACCGAAAAAGAACGATTTGCCGATTCCATCGTGGTCATGATTACTTACTCCTCATATTCCGGTTCAAGCTTTGATAGGGTCTCCGGGGTCAGTAGGCCGAAGAACACAGCCTTTGAAGCGGAATGGCAAATGCTCAGCCTACTCTCAAGATAGTCCCACGATTCATTGTTCCCCATAGGATGAATCGTGTCTATGTCGAGCAATACGCCGGTCAGCTTTCTTGAGTCCTCGGGAAACGCGGCCTCTGCGGGCGATAGAATTCGGATGATATGAAGAAGACCGGCTTCCTGAATCTCAGTGTGGATATTCAAAGGCTGAGTCCGGACTTCACGGGTTCCCACCTTGAGCTCAACATTGAGGCAACTCAAATCCGGGGGATGATCCAGTTCGATGAGATCAAGGTATTTCAGGGAGAATCTCTCAATACTCTCGATCAGATTCGTCTTTCGCGCTACGCCGATTAGGGTCATGATGTCGGAAAAGAAAGACTTCCAGCCGGAGTATGGTCTTCGGCAGCTCAAAGCCAGGACATGCCCGCCGATCTGTATGGCACGATTACTCCCCTCCAAACGTATCTTCGGCACATGTTTGAATGCCGGGTCTTGATCGGCCACAGGCCCAGGTATAGCGGCCGCCGGCAGACGAACG
>JAZDOF010000736.1:0-3145 GCA_043799015.1 Pseudomonadota bacterium
GGGACCCACAAACGATTAGGAACCATGTCATGCCGAACGATGGCTTCACCCTTCGTCCCGCTCCACGTTCGGCGAGGGCAAAGCGCCGGCGACTCTTCTCACCGGCTATGGCTTTCATACGTGTGGTGTAAAATAGCTTTAACTCTGCCTTCTTATATGGATGTCCCGTTGGGGGAAGGGCATTTCGATCCCATGCTTTCGGAATTCTTCATGAATGTCCCAGTTTAATTGATGAGCTACGGGCCCTCTCAGTTCCGGCAGATCGATCCAGCACAACAACTCGAAATTGAGAGCAGAATCACCGAAGTCTCGGAACCGAATTCTGGGATTGGGCTCGGGCAGGACATGCTCGTTCCGATCGGCGACTTCCAGCAATACCCGCTCCACCTTTTCCAGGTCGGAGCCGTACGCCACGCTGAGTTTGATTCTCATCCGAGATGTCGTAAGAGGAGCGCTCTCATTGATCATCTTAGCGTTGGCAATGACCGAATTTGGAATCGATATCAGTATGTCGTCCCTGGTACGAATCCGTGTGCTTCTTAGGCCCACTTCGGCCACCTCACCCCGCTCGCCCTCGGAGAGCACAATGTAGTCCCCCAGCTTGAACGGTCGGTCAAGGATGATCATTATAGTGCCGATAATATTGGACAGCGCCTCGCGACCGGCAAGGGCAACGGCGATGCCGCCGATGCCGAGTCCCGTAATGAGAGAGTAGGTGGGGAGACCCAGACGGTCACCCAAATGTAACGCCGTGACGCCCATGATGATTACGGTAATTGCTTGAAAAGCCAGTCGAATGAGCTGATCGTCCACGCCACCCGGTACGATTCCGCCGATCGAGACGAAAACTGTGGCCAATCTATTCAGTACCGCGCCCGTTAACCATATCCAAGCTCCATAGGATATGATCAGGAACACAAAAGCTATGGGCACGTACGCGTCGGCATTGATGAAGTGCAGACCGTAGACCATGAACCAGATACCGGCCTTTGCGGAGAGGATCAGGGTTACCGGCAAGATGAGGCCGCCCACCGTATGCTTCAGATTCGAGTGCTTCCTTTCGTCCAGGATGGCGAGTGCCCGGATGCCGTATTTGAGCAAGAAGAAGACCATTCCAGCGGAGAGGAAAAAATAGAGAACAAGCCCCACCCACTGCCAGGCCGCCTGACCGTGGATTTCGGTTTTGAGCGGGCTGGGCAACCGGTCTACGAAGCCCTGGGACAAGACGATGCCGCCCGAGGACATCAACAGGTCAACAAGGTGTGCTCCCTCCGACCGGGAACTGTAGGGTAGGTGCTTCACCTTGTTGTAATATTTCTCGGCATTCCTAACCGTGTCGCTTGTGAAAAGGAACCGTTCCACGCGCCCGCCCTCTTTCACCGCGGAGATGGTTATCTCAGTGAAAGGTACGGTCCAATACGCGACATTATGGGGTCGAACCATGCCGGCATCCGGGATCTCATCATCCGGAGGTATGTCGATGCGGTCCAGCGTCTCTTTGAGGTAAATGCACGCACGAAACCCCATTATATGCCTTAGGGCCGGGGGGTCTTTCTCGAGGCTCAGACACACGGAGGCCCGGCCGGCAAGGTCTACCGCCTCTTCCCTGTGGCCGGACCTGTAGGCGTGAACGGCTTCATTCATATTATCCAAGAACGTCTTAAGGGTGGCTCTCGGGCTGGACGTGTCCGGCGGGGCCAGGGGATGCTCCGCCTGGGTCGCCTCAGCGGCGCTTCCGAAGATCCACAGCAACAGAAGGCACATCAGTGTCATACGATAATCGGCGCGAACAAATGAAATTCCAATCATTTAAGTTGACGTCCCCAGGTAGCTTACAAATGTGATGCTCGATCGTAGCTCTCCCGACAGCTCAAACTAACGGGGAGGCTTATGGCGGCTGGGCTCCCGGCCCATGGCTGCCCGTTTTATCCTTTTTCTCAACCGTCCCACCCAGCGACCGGAGTGCATGGTTTTCGCTCCATGGAGCGTTCCGGCACCGGACACGAGGGGCCTATTGATCATCGTCATCGTCGTCATCGTTTCCGTCATCATCATCCGACGTCACAACGTCCGATTCATCCATACCCCAGCCTCCGGCGTAGAACCCCGCCCCGACGTAAGGCGTCCTACGGGCGTCGCTATACTCACCGGCCCGAAAGGCCCGCGCTCTGTCGCCTCCATAGACGCCCACGGACCTATCCGTTGAGTCGTAGTGCCGGCCATGGAACGCACTTTCCCCGTCCCCCCGGTGGTAGTCCGTCGATCGTCCTCTATAGGCGTCATATCCACCGTGGAAGCCTCCATATCCCCCTCTGAAGCCTCCGAAGCCCCTTGCCGAGGCGTCCTCGAGCGTTACCGCCAGACACAGCCCTATCACCATTATCAAAGCCGATATTGTCTTCATTTCCGACCTCGTAAACATTGTCTCATCATGGTAGAAAAATGCGTCCCACAAATCATTCGGCACATAAGAGTTTCCACTATGGATTACTTCGCTTCAGTACCACGGGTTGCGTATCCTTTAGTCTCTTCCCGCCGATCCGTCGGTTCACCGACTTCCAGGTGAGGCTGTTTTCATCGTTTCTCGATATCAAGTACGTGGATACCGTCCGCCGCCCGTCCGGCATGTGCCCAAAGGAATCAATGATCCAGCCGGTACCGAACGGTCTCCAACGACCCCATCCCGTGCCGCCGTTGGAAAAAAAGCTCCAGGAGACGGGCTCGCCCGCTGAAAAGTCCAGTCCTACTATTTGCACTCCCGATCTGGTTTTTCCCTTGCCGTCAGTGACCTTATAGGCCAGCTCGATGAATTTCTTGTCCACAATCCACTTGAACGTAAACTCTGCCTTGTGTGATCCTTGGTCCGCGGTCCAAGCCCCGATCAAATACTCCAGGTCCCCTAGTTCGGCACGAACAGCGGGCAACGGGTAGGCATGCTCCCGAACACTCGCCATGAGCCACTTACCGTCCTGCTTAACGTGGACGGCTTCGTATGAGCCTCTCGAAAGGGATTTGCCTTTTCGGCTCTTTACGATGGTGCTCCCTTTTTCAATGGCGGCAACGGGGCTGAGGAGCTTGAGGGAGGACACATGGGTCTCCATTTGGATTCCGGGCTTGGCTGCGAAGAGTTCCGCGTATTCCTTCT
>JAZDOF010000746.1:0-2483 GCA_043799015.1 Pseudomonadota bacterium
CGCCCATTTTCTCCATGCTCTTGATGGAGAGAGCGATTTTCTTGTCCTTATTGTTGGCCTTGAGCACCATGGCAGTGAGAACTTCACCCTCTTTGGTAAAATCGTGAGGTGAATTCACTCTTTCCTTGGAAAGCTCCGAAACGTGTATCATCCCTTCGATACCTTCCTCGATCTCGAGAAAGACCCCGAAGTCGGTTACGGACGTAACCTTACCGGTGACTTTCGCTCCGGACGGATACCTTTCAGGGATGGTTTCCCAAGGATCGTCGAACATCTGCTTGATGCCCAAAGAAAAGCGTTCGTTCTCCTTGTCGATGCTGAGAACCACCGCTTGAACCGTCTGGCCCTTCTTGAACATTTCGCCCGGATGCTTAATGCGCTGAGTCCAGGAGATGTCCGAAATGTGGACGAGCCCGTCGATTCCCTCGTCTATTCCCACGAAGATACCGAAATCGGTGACGTTACGTATCTTGCCCTCTATTTTGGTGCCCTCGGGGTATCGCTCGGCCACAACATCCCACGGGTTGGGCTTGAGCTTTCTCATGCTCAGGGAGATCCGCTTCTGGTCCTTGTCGACGCCGAGAATTTCCACATCGACTTCTTCGTTGACTTGAACAATCTTGGACGGATGCCGCGGCTTCTTGGCCCAGCTCATCTCCGAGACGTGTACAAGCCCTTCAACACCTGCTTCCAGCTCGACAAAGGTCCCGTAGTCCGTAATACTGACCACTTTTCCCATCCATTTCGACCCGATGGGATAGCGCTCATCCACGTTCTCCCAAGGATCCGGATGGGTTTGCTTGAGACCCAGCGAGACCCGTTCCTTTGTCTCATCGAACTTCAGGATTTTTACCTTAATCTCGTCGCCGACCTTTAGAACGTCCGATGGGTGATTGATCCTGCCCCAAGACATGTCCGTTATGTGCAGGAGGCCGTCAATACCGCCAAGGTCTACGAACGCACCATAGTCGGTAATGTTCTTGACTCGACCGATGCAGATACCTTCCTGACGCAAGGCGTCCATGATGAGATTCTTCCTGCCGTCTTTGGCGTTTTGCAGGAGAGGTATCCGTGAGAGCACTATGTTGCCGCGCTTTCGGTTGCACTTGAGGACATTGAACTCGAAGGAGCGCCCGATATACTTATCGAAGTTGCGCACGGGTCTGAGCTCGACCTGGGACCCCGGCAAAAATGCGGGTATTCCTATATCCACCTGCAACCCGCCCTTTACGCGAGCCACGACCTTCCCGGTTACGGTTTTATCAATATTGTTGGGACCGGAGATCGACTCCACTTGTTCCCATATCTTGATCTTATCCGCTTTGGTCTTGGAGATGCGTACACGACCGGACGACGCCTCAGTGTCTTCGAGGAAGACCTGAACCTCATCACCAACCTTGACGATAAGGTCTCCGGCTTCGTTCAGGAACTCTTCGAGCGGAACTTGTCCCTCGGACTTCGATCCTACGTCCACCATGACATGTTCCGGAGTGATCTGAACGACAACACCCGTAACAACCTCACCTTCCTGTATCTGATGAAAACTGCTCTCGACTAGTTCGGCAAAATCCTCCTCATTCGACATTTCCATTCCTTCATCTTCGGTGGATGAAGTTTTGTTCTCCTCTTCTTGGGAGGAGGTTTCGTTAAGTTGGGATTCCAAGTTTTCCATCCGGCTGACACCCCCAGACTCTATTGTCCCACGACTGGCTGTGAACCGACCCAGGATATCTCATTATCTATATACGCTAACGTTCGGCGTGACAAGAAAAACTTCGTCGAAACGCGTTTTTCTCCATCCGAGGCCGGAGGCCGGCCCACCCCTGAATTCCACCGTACCCCGCTCTCGCACACGTCCCAGGGAATTCAACCCGTTGCCGAGCGGTAGCCGGAGCTGAAAATCAATCCTTGCGTTTCGAAAAAGTTTCCGATGTGATACCGGAGACGCGCTTACGGATTTCCACCACCATTCTGTCCACAACCTGTTCCGGAGTATAACGGGTGGTATCGATCAGCAGGCCCCCGGGGGGACAGGAAAGGGGCGCTTCCTTCCTGGACGTGTCACGTTCGTCTCTCGCTCGCATGGCTAGGCGTATCTCCGGCAGATTGCAGGACTTACCCAGGTCCAAGAGCTCCAAATGGCGCCGCCGGCTCCGCTGGTCCAAGTCCGCAATGAGGAAGAATTTGACCGCAGCCCGCGGGAATACCACGGTCCCCATGTCCCTTCCTTCGGCAATGACCCTTTTTCCACGAACGGCCTCGCGCTGTACTTCCAGAAGGACTTTTCTGACTTCCGGCTTACTCGAGAAAACCGATGCGGCATCGGCTATTGAATCGTCTCTTATCAGAAGGCCCACGTCCTCTCCGTCAAGACAAAGCTTCATAGAGGCTATGCCGGGGGTCAACGTCGGCGCAAAAGAGTCCAGGGCCTCATTTGGGACCGAAGCAACGTCCGGAGTGATGCCCGATCTTACCAAGTGAAG
>JAZDOF010000756.1:0-2552 GCA_043799015.1 Pseudomonadota bacterium
GTTCGTCCAAAGATTGGCGCCGGACATCGTGAGAGATCACATTGAGACTATGCAATAAGCACGACGTACGTATTCCGGCTCTCGTTCGAGAAAGCGAGGCTCGCGCCGGATAACAGACAATATTCTCTTGCAGGAGGTCCCCATGTCGGAACCGGCAAAGACACGAGCTTCGTACGAAGACCTTTACGGCATTGACGAAAACGCAATCGGGCAGATCATTGACGGCGAGCTCATCGTGAGCCCTCGGCCCTCCCGCGGGCATGCGTTTGCCGCGTCCATGCTGACTATCGGCGTCGGGCCGGCCTACGGAATGGGCGGAACGCGGGGACCCGGCGTATGGATCATCTTGTTCGAACCCGAGATCAAGCTGAGCGAGGACATACTTGTCCCGGACCTGGCCGGCTGGAAAGAGGATCGCTTGCCGCGGGAGGAGGAGACCAATTGGATCTCCGTTTCACCCGATTGGGTTTGCGAGATTATCTCGGATTCGAGCATTCGAGTAGACCGCATCAGAAAGACGGCCATCTATGCTCGTGAAGGCATACCGTATTTCTGGGTAATCGACCCACGGTACCACACTCTTGAGGTGTTCAGGCTGGAATCCGGCCGCTGGACGGTCCTCGGAACCTTTGCCGACGACGACAAGGTACGTGCCGAGCCCTTCCAGGAGGTGGAAATCGATCTTGGCCGGCTATGGTGGTGAAAGCGAGGAGAGATCCGACACCGCTCACGGCAGGAATCATTCGCCGATCCGGGCATCACCATACACCCCGGCGAAGCGAGGCATCGTGCTTTTGACTTACCGGAACGAAAGCCGGATGAGCGACACGTGATTGGGAAGGTTTCCCCGGACGCAGCCGATTTGGTTCATGATGATGAGAGAGTAAGGTGCCCGACCAGGTTGCCTCGTGTTCCGGAAGTGCACGGTTCAACGCTGCTCTCCACACGGATTTGACCGGCCGCTGTTACCCGAGGAGCAGCATTACTCGGAACAATAAAGTCCGAATTGCTCACCACCCCGCGGTCACGAGACCTTCGATCTCCTGAAAGTGTGCGTCCCTGGTGGCCGGCGTTAGATTGTGTTGAAGCGCAAGCGCGGCTATCCAGATGTCGTTCTCCGGTAATGGTTGCCCCTTGAGTCGCAGCTTGTTCTTCACGTCACCGTAGTAACGTGCCGTCTCCACATCACAGGCAAGCACAACAATGCTTTCAGTCAGTTCGTTGATTCGCTCCAAGTTCTGCTGCGGTCTAGCGGACTTCTTAGCACCGTAGCACAGTTCGCCGACTGCTATACTGGGAAGAAAGACCTCTTCCGCGGCTGCCAGCTGCTCCTTGATTTCTCTTTCTCCGGCAAAGAGTGCAATGATGATATTTGTGTCGAGCAGGAATCTACCACTCACCGGCATCCACCTGTTCACAACCTTGTTCGATTGCATTGCTCATCAGACGTACTTCGTCCGGAGCTATCGCACCCGCAAAACGCAAAAGGTCCCTACCTGGAACACCACGGGGAGTAGAATGAGCCAAGGCACGGGTGAACTCGAGTACCCGCCTCTGTAAGTCTTGGGGGAGTTCCTGTAATTGCTTAACCACCTCATCTACAGTAGATGTGTCCATGACGGTCACCTCCGATTGCTTAATCTTACACCGTTTCCACGCGTTGTCCCATTCCTCTTGGAATCACAAAGACTCGTACCCCGTGACACAAATGAAGGGACAGATTCTTCAAAATCCTCCGTAGAGTCCCGGCTTCTCTGCCGGGCGTGAAGAATACCGGCATAGCGGCCGGCGGCGTAACACGTTATCTTGAGAGTGGCTGATGAACCCCGTGATGTCAAGGCGAAGAGAGTGGTCCCCACATATTCGTTATCACTTTCCGGTCGGTTTGGCCCGCAGCCGGAAGTGCCCGGTGAGCTTGAACTCGAACAGTCGATCCTCCTCTCGCGTTCCCGATCCAATGTTGTGGATCACGAGAGGTCTTCCTTTTGGGTGCGTCGGATAACTCACGATCATGATGTGCGGCAGATTGGGCGGCACGATGCAGGTGACGAAATCGCCGGGTTTGTAGTCAGTGGGGTTTTTCGTGACCTTCAGGGAACAGCCCATTCTCTCGAAATAGGTCGCGAGGTTCGGTACCCGCCGATGATCGATATTCTTGTCGGGTCCATTGAGCCCCCACTTGCGAGGATACCGAGCGAAATTCCCCTTCATGTCGTCGTGGACAAGCCCCTGCAAGTCCAACCCGAGTGCCTCGCGCAGAGCCCTGATCACGACGTCCGAACAGACCCCTCTCTCTAGGGGAACATCACCATTGGGATAGGTAAGCACCTGATATCTCGCATCGTAATGAACGGTCTTCCCGATCTGTTTTCGAGCCGCCCCGACAAGGCACTCGCCGAGATTGCGGTCATGGAGCCGGCCGTACGCGGTCGGCGTCGGAGACATACGGCCGAATCCAAGGAGAATCCATCCCCGCGCAACCGGGGAAGAACCGGAGACTTCTCGGGTGAATAAGAGCTCCGGTGCCGACTCCATTAACCAGTAGCCGTCCT
>JAZDOF010000766.1:0-2335 GCA_043799015.1 Pseudomonadota bacterium
CTGCGCATTGACTTCCGCGCCCTTTTCGAGGAGGAGCTTCACTACATCGGTATGGCCCGGGATAGTCGCGATCATGAGGACCGTAGTCCCGTCATCCAATTTCACGTTGGGATCGGCGCCGTTTTCCAGGAGCAGCTTCACGGCTTCAACGTGCCCGCTGTCCACAGCATTCTTGAGAGCGGTTTCGCCGTACTGGTTCTTGGCATTCACGTCGGCACCTTTGGCAATCAGGAGCCCGATGATCTTCGTGTCCCCCGCTTCGGTCGCGTACATGAGCGGGGGCCGGCCGTTCTTGTCCTTCGCGTTTACATCAGCCCCTTTTTCGAGCATCAGCCCGGCTATTTCCGGATGACCCTCTCCGGCGGCAGCCATGAGGAGCGTTCGGCCATGCCAATTCGCTTCATCGGCATCCGCTCCTTTGTGCAGAAGGAGTTCAACGACTCGGAGATACGAATCGCCTGCCGGCTTCTTGCCGGAGGATTTGCGGAACCCCTCACCCATGGGCACTGCCGTAAGCGGTGTCACTCCGTGCTTGGTCCGGGTGCTTGCATCGACTCCTCGATCCAGGAGCAAGCGGACCGTATCCGCTTTTCCCAAGCGCGCGGCCGTAACGAGAGCAGCGTACCCGTTCTTTGACTTTCCGTTGACCCGAGCGCCTTTATCAAGGAGCACTTTCACGAACTCGGGAGAGCAGTGCACCGCGCACTCAAGCGGAGATCTCTCGACCATACCGGACGTGTTGACGTCCGCACCCAGTTCGAGGAAGAGTCGGGCGATGTCTTCACGACCATGCACCATGGCCTCGGTGAAAGCATACGCCGGGACCGGCAAGCCGTGCCTGTACTTCATCTTGAGGTCGGCTCCGTTTGCCAGAAGCAGCTTCACCATTTCCACGGGCCCGTTCCGGGCCGCCAACACCAGGGGTGTACGGTAAACCTCTTCGTCAAACACGTTTGCATTTGCGCCTTTGGCCAACAGAGATTTGACCTTTTCCACATCAGTGCTCTCTATTGCCGCAAAGAGTTCCTTGTTCAGAGGATCCTTTGCCGTTCCCTTGATGAGAGCATACTTCGCTCGTTTCAGGTCTTCGTTGCCCGGATCGGTTTTCTCCCAAACCCGACAGATCTCTTCGAGAGTGTTACGGATCCTTGACTCAACCAGCCGGTCTTCGAGCTTGGAAGCCGATTCCACGGCGTTCGTGCACAGTTGCGCGGCTTTGGCATAGTTCTGCTTGGTGAAATACAGGTGGGGCAAGCAACTCGCGATTTGAAGTTGCGCCTTGCCGTCTTTTTGCGTCCGGGCCATCTCCAGGGCCTTTTCGTAGGCCTCGATGGCTCCGGAGTCTTGCCCCAAATGCTCCCGCGTCCACGCCAGGTACTGCAAGGCCCATCGCTCAAGATCCGTTTTCCCGGCCTTCTTGGCAAGGTTTGCCGACTCTTCAAGATATTTGCCCGCCTCGGAGTACTTGTCCTGAGCTACCAGGATGGCTCCCAAATCACCCAAGGCGTGGGCTTCATCAGCAGGGCTCTTTGTCTTGCGGGCGAGATCGAGCGCCTTCCTCATGCATTCTTCAGCTTTGGGATGCTGGCCCAGCTTGTCATAGGTCTTCCCCAAGAGATCCAGGGCACTTCCAACGGCCTTGTCGTGTCGCGCTCTTTCGTATGCCTTCAGGGCCTGTTCGTAGTATTCCGCGGCCTTGGAAAGGTCTCCCTGTTCCCCGTAGAGACTCCCCAGGTTGACCAGACTGTTTCCTTCGCCCCAGGGCCAGCCGATTCTCCTCTTGATCTCAAGGGCTTGATTGTAATACTCAATTGCCTCGGAATACTTGCCCCGCTTCGCAGAGAGTATCCCAAAATCGTTCAGTACTTGCGCTTCACCCTTTGGATGGTTGAAATTCCTGAAAATACTCAACGCAGCCTTGAACTTCTCTTCAGCCTTGTTCCGGTCCTCCTCGGTCTTCGCGGCATCCGACAATCGTTGGCCTTGCCGGTCAAGCCGGAACCCCTCCACCACTTGGGCGCCCACGGGCAGTGCAATGATTGTACAGAGTGTCGCAACCAGGAGCGGGACGATGACGATTCTCATGAGCATGACGGCCCTCGTCACATTGGGTGTATGATTGCAGACTTATACCATGTTTAGTTCAAGCATTCAACGTTGACGCCGGCGTGAAAGCCCCTCCCGGCAAGGGTTGAGGCCGGCGTCTCACCTGCCCGAAGAGACAGGTAATCCCGCGGGACGCTGGGCTGTCCCACCAAGAAGAACGCATAACAACTTTCTTGAACGCTCATCGGTATGAGCACACGGCAGCCCCCTTCATGAATTTGTTCGTATG
>JAZDOF010000829.1:0-2204 GCA_043799015.1 Pseudomonadota bacterium
TTCGGACCCCTCCGCCGGCCTGCCGGGCGACAAGTTCGACCCGCTTAAGCATTTCACCGACACTCGTTGCGGAAACGGCCACAAAGAAGAAGAAAGGCGGCATGCTCTCGATAGGTGCCGGGGTCCCTTCCGGCAGGTATCACCATACTATCATAGGAACCCCCCCGGCGGAAATCGCCGTAATCGACCATGAAAGATTCCGGCGAGAGAAGAGGAACCAAACACGGAGGCACAACGGCACCAAAAAAAACGAACGCCTATTTAGGTCGGTCCGAGGTCCCGATTCGCTCCAGCGACTTATTTGGTGAACCGTTTCCGGATATCTTGGTGCCTCAGCGTCTCAAATGTCGGTCTTTTCCGTGCCCTGGAACGGTTGAGCTTGAATTCTACGGGGTTACTTTCACACGAATTCGGCATTACACCACATGCCTGAACACGACCTTGACGGCTTTGGACGTAATGCGGTCTCCGATCGCTGAAAACGCTTGTTTGTATTCCTCCAAACGGTAGTTGTGGGTCACCAGGTCCTTGTACGGCAAACCGGAGCTCTCGGCCAACGCCAGGGCTACGTCAAAAGCGTTCACGGTTGCTCCCTTGTACGTTGCCATGCCCGAAAAGAGGCTTCCGTAGACGTTGACGCGCTTGAACCACAAAGGGGTCAGGTCGGCGCCCGCCGGCTCGAAGAGGTTCATCAGCACGGTTCTGCGTCCCTCCGCGGTGAACCGCAACGCGTCCTCGACGAATCGCTTCTTTCCCGTCGTCTCGTAGACCAAGTCCGCCCCGCCTTCGAGGGATATTCGGCCGACTTCCGGGAACCGGACCTTGCCCCCGAACAATTCGGCGATTTGTTCGTACATGTCCCCCGGTTCAACGCTGACGGTAACACCGACTGCGCCCAGCCTTTTGGCCACCTCCGCTTCAAAGGGATTGTCCACCACCATGGTCGGTTTCAAGTCCGGCACCATCAAACGCAGGGCCAGGTGCGTCAGTTGTCCCAGCGAGCCCCCGCCCACCACGAGTACCCGCTCCCCCGGTGCGGGAAGGTGCCGGAGTACGGCCTGAACAGCGCGTGCAAACTCCGGGATCAGCGCGGCTTCATCGCTTTCCATGCTCTGCGGGACAGTCCTAATCTGGCTCCTGTGGCAAACGAACGAATCGGCCCATCCCCCTCCGGTATCCTTGCATGCGCCGATCACCGCCCCTTTGCCCACAACCCCCTTGTCGAAGTTCATGCAGGCCGAGAGCTCCCCTGAAGCGCAGGACCGGCAAACCGGTTCAATGCCGCGAGGCGTACAGGAAAGAAGGGGATTCACCACTACGCGCTCCCCGATGTCTATGCCCGTCACATCCTTCCCCGCGTCGGTGATGATACCGAGGTTCTCGTTTCCTGGCACAAATGGGAAACTTTCATATCCACCCAAGGGGGATGTGTCCCCGTGGATAATAAGGGCCTCGTCCAAATCCGAAATACCCGAAATTATTGTACGTACCTTCACCCACTGAGACGTTATGGGAAGAGGGTCGGGGACTTCGGTAAGATGGAAGCTGAGTGGATTGGACCCGGCCGTCCTGCGGAAAACGCTCGACGTCAGCCTGTTCAGGACTTCCCTTCCTACGCTGAAATCAGCCAGAATTGCCTTCACCCTGATTTCCTCCGTTAACGGACCGAGCTGCTCACCGATGGGGACAGGCGACGCGGAACATATGTCCCCAAACGACGCCATACTTAATTCTTACCGTTGTCTTTGTCAAATCGTTATATTCTTCGCCGCGCGCCGGTTACCGCTTCCATCAGGGAAGTTTATCGATATCTTTTCAGCTCTAAAAGACTGTTTCCGTGGGCCGGAGCGACGCGCTCCAAGAAGAACACGGCAACATTGTGTGGCCGGCCGCTTGACAAGCCCAACCGGATAAACCATTTTTTATAGATAGAGAGAGGTAACCATTCACTCCTGTGGGGCAGGCTTTCCAGCCTGCCGAGATCGGATTGAGAAAATTCGCAGGCTGGAAAGCCTGCGCCACGTTGAGATTGGAATTTCCCCCCTCGTAAGTGAATGGTTACTAGAGAGAAACGTGCGGATTGCGTTGAACCGCATTCGGTGTTAGGTTAAAGTGTTACGCATCGCACTGATCGGAGCTATTCTTGAACAGCATATACAAGAACCTCGGACTTTGGCTGGTCATCTGTCTGGTAATGATCATAT
>JAZDOF010000904.1:0-7854 GCA_043799015.1 Pseudomonadota bacterium
AACGCTATGACGACCCCCAGCCCGTTTCCCCAGGTATGTTCGTGAAGAAAGGGGCGCCCAAGAGTCTGTACCGCCCCGGCAGCAGCACGGACGTGCTCCTGTTCCAATGCGGTCGCATCGAATTTGCGGAAGACTTGGTCCAAAACGTGAGCCGAGTCGACGTGCACAGTCGATTTTCAGCAGGATTCGGCAGACCGCTGGTGGAAACCGATTTGCCGGTCAGGTCCTTGATCGCCCGAGCCGTGTAACCGGTGACGAGGATTGAGCGTGCGATAAACGGTCGGTGATGCCGAAGGGCATTCAAAGAGGCCGAGATTCCCGTGATGAAGGGCCCCGTAACGCATCGTCCGCGGGAAGTCGGCTAAAGACATTCATAGGAGGCGACGTGGGCTGATGTGGGATGAACTGTTCGTCGTATGTTTCGGGATTTCCATCGGGGTGTTTCTTAACTGGGGGTTCAGGAACCTCCCGAAAGAAGGGATGCAGATGCTGGCCTCCGTCCCGGTTTCCAAGCTGGACGCGGAAACCTGGAACGGAGTTAACATAACCTATTACGGCGTGCTGGTTGCCGGTTCATGTATGACGGCCATCGCCATTGCCCTAATGCTGCTCGGCAGCCTCGGCATTTCCGGACCCATGGGGCTGTTGTGCGTCATCGCAATATTCGGCGTGTGTCTTCCGTCGTCGTGGATCTTGGCAAAGGTGGTCGAGAAGAAGAAGCACACCCTTACCGTAGGCGGAGCCTCCTTCGTCGGCTTCTTGTCTGCGCCTCTCTTTCTCTGGGGACTGAACTCGAGCATCCACACCTATGGAGGGGAGGGTTTGCCCGTGGTTCCCGTCCTTGCCGCGCTGTGTATCGCCTATGCGCACGGTGAGGGACTCGGAAGGCTTGCATGCATCAGTTTCGGGTGTTGTTACGGGCGGCCCTTGTCCGAGTGCGGGCCGGTGTTGCGACGCCTGTTTGACCGACACCGGTTCGTGTTCGAAGGCCGTACCAAGAAAATCGCATACGAAAGCGGACTCGCGGGCCTACCGGTGATACCGATACAGGCGGTGACGTCGGTGGTCTCGCTGTCGGCAGGGCTTGCCGGAATGCTGCTGTTTCTGAAGGGCTGCTATTCTTGGTCCTTGCTGCTCACCGTCGCAGTGACCCAAACGTGGAGAATACTGTCCGAGACCGCAAGGGCGGACTATCGGGGAGGGGGTAAATGGTCCATTTATCAAATCCTTGCCGCATTAGCGGTCTGTGGCGTCCTGATTGCTTTCCCGTTCATCCCGGAGGACGCGACCGTGTCGCCGCATCTGTGGTCGGGCCTCTCGCAACTGTGGAACCCGTTGGTGATACTCTCCCTGCAAGCCGTCTTCGTGGTAACGCTGTTGCTCACGGGCGTCAGTTCGGTGACGCTGTCCACCGTGAGGTTCCATTTGACAAAACGATAGGACCGGTCCCTGTAATGTACATTCGCGGGGACGACGGTCCTTTCGGTATTTCACGTAAGATTGCTTCGTCGCATGGCTCCTCGCAATTGCGCACACCCCAATACGGGGTTTTTTTGATGACGTATGATGACCGGCCTCTTTGCCCGCGAATTTGGTAGCGCTTCCGATACAATCGGTGTTAAAATCCCATCCTTTGGCTGATTGCCGATAAAAATCTCATGCCGAGCCGGCCGGTTTGCGGCGCCGTCGGGACATCGGCATGTTGAAGCGAGACAATACCCATGGACTCAATTCCCGCGGCATCCTGCCCGCCCGCCGAGAGGGCCGGGATACTGGCCGAGGCGCTTCCTTACATCCGAGAGTACAGCGGCAAACGGATGGTCATCAAGTACGGCGGGAGCGCAATGACCGACGACGAACTGAAGAAGCAATTCGCGGAAGACGTATCGCTGCTGGCATATGTGGGGACACGCCCCATTATCGTCCATGGCGGCGGCCCACAAATAGGCCGACTGCTCGGCCGGCTCGGCATCGAGAGCCGTTTTGTCAAAGGTTTGAGGGTAACGGACGAGCAAACCATGGACGTGGTTGAAATGGTCCTGGTGGGAAAGGTCAACAAGGACGTCGTGTCACTGATCAACTACTACGGGGGAAGGGCCGTGGGATTATCGGGCCGTGACGGGGACCTCATCAAGGCTCGGAAAGCTCGACCGGCGAGACTGGCCGACTCGGATGAGGATCTCGGACTGGTGGGGGAAGTGGAATCCATAAACGCGGAAATCATAGACGCCTTGGAATCGCGTGGATTCATTCCGGTAATCGCTCCCGTGGGTGCAGGACCCGACGAAAGGCCTTTCAACATAAATGCGGACACCGCTGCCGGTGCGATATCAGCGGCTTTGGGCGCGGAAAAGTTCATACTTCTAACCGACGTCCCGGGTGTGCTGGATTCCGATGGTCGGCTAATATCAAGCCTTTCCGAGGACGAGGCGCAACGACTCATAAGCGAAGGCGTAGCCTCGGGAGGGATGATCCCGAAGATACGGTGCTGCCTTGCCGCCATACGCGGCGGAGTCCCCAAGGCGCATATAATCGACGGTCGGGTGCCCCATAGCCTCCTTCTTGAGATCCTTACGGAAGAGGGGGTCGGTACCCAAATTATTCGTGAACGCGCGCCGGGAACCTAATAGCCTTTTCCCGCATACTCAGCGTCGGCCGGGTCTTTCATTATTAGGCCCTCCGAGGCAATTAATTCCTTCGTGTCGCGATGACGATGCGATTTGATTTATCGGGTTTGACCGACGGTGGCTCTGAGGATTACCTGAGCTGATAGGCAAACGATAACACAGGGGTGTTTCATGACCGCCAATGATTTTGCGGCCCAAAGTAGGGCCTATTTGTTTAATACATACGGCCGCGCTCCCATAATGCTCGTGGAAGGAAAAGGTTGTCGGCTGCTGGACGTCAACGGCCGGGAGTACCTGGATTTTACCGCGGGCATTGCCGCGGCCATACTCGGGCACGGGCATCCGAAATTGGCTGCTGCTCTGGCGGATCAAGCGAAAAAGCTCATCCATGTATCGAACCTGTATCACATCGAGCCGCAAATCGGATTGGCCAAACTCCTTGTCGAGAATTCCTTTGCCGATAAGGTTTTCTTCTGCAACTCCGGGGCGGAGGCCAATGAAGGCGCGATAAAGCTTGCGCGGAAGTATTTCCACGATCGCGGAGAACACGATCGGTACCACATAGTGACCATGGAAGCATCTTTTCATGGGCGGACCTTGGCCACTCTCGCCGCAACGGGACAAACCAAATACCGGGCGGGTTTCGAACCCGCGGTGGAAGGCTTTTCCCACGTGGAGTTCGACAACCTAGTCGCGCTGGAAGATGCCGTCACCGAAAAGACCGCAGCAGTGCTCATTGAACCTATTCAAGGCGAAGGGGGCGTGCGTGTACCGCATCCCGACTACTTTAGAGGTGTACGCGAACTATGCGATCGTAAAGGGTGCCTTCTCATGCTTGATGAAGTGCAAACCGGCATGGGCCGCACGGGCAAGCTGTTCGCGCATGAACACTTCGGGATGGTGCCCGATGTAATGACCCTGGCGAAGGGCTTGGCAGGCGGGGTCCCCATAGGCGCCCTTCTCGCCGTGGACAAGGTCGCGTCCGCGTTTGTGCCGGGTACTCATGCCAGCACGTTCGGCGGCAATCCGTTGGCATCCGCGGCAGGGCTTGCCGTCCTGGAAGAGGTCCTTTCCAACGGATTCCTCCAAGGAGTCATTGATAAGGGAAACCATCTCAGGTCTCGGTTGCAGGACCTGGCCGCGCGACATGCAAGTATCCGGGAAGTACGTGGAATGGGCCTCATGCAGGCCATCGAGCTGGATTTCCCGGGCGCCGACCTGAGCGTGAACTTGAGAGATCGCGGCCTGCTGGTTAACTGCACGGCGGACCGGGTATTGCGGTTCATTCCTCCTCTTATCGTAACCAATGAAGAGATCGACGAGATGATCGCCGTGCTCGATGCGGCCCTCAGCGCGGTTGGAGGAGAAGGCCGATGAGAAAGAAGCGTGACTTTCTTTGTCTTTCCGATCTCTCCCGGGAAGAACTCCTCCAGTTGCTCGATACCGCGGCGCGTATGAAGAACGGTCTTTCGGGGAGCGGCCCTAAGCAGCCTCTAGCCGGACGGTGCGTCGGGGTCATGTTCGAGAAGTCGTCCACCAGAACCAGGGTCTCGTTCGAGGTGGGAATCAGGCAGTTGGGGGGTCACTCGATCTTTCTCAGTTGGAACGACATTCAGATTGGGCGGGGAGAACCCCTCAAAGATACGGCCCGGGTCCTCTCCCGCTACTTGGACGGAATAGTCGTGCGTACCTTCGGTCACGATATCGTGGAAGAATTGGCACGATGGGCGGACGTGCCCCTGATCAACGGGCTGACCGACCTGCTTCATCCTTGCCAAGTGCTCGCCGACCTCTTCACGCTTCAGGAAGCGGGAGTGGATATCCACAACATGAAAGCCGCGTGGATCGGCGACGGCAACAATATGGCCAACTCTTGGATAACCGCGGCCAATTTGCTTGGATTTGCCTTGACCTTGGCCTGCCCGGAAGGGTACAACCCCGCGGTGGAGGGCCGAGGGTCCAATGTGGTCGTCACCCGGGACCCGTATGAGGCGGCCCGTGACGCCGACGCCATTTCGACCGACGTGTGGGCGTCGATGGGACAAGAAAGCGAAATCGATGCGCGCAAAAAGGCATTCCGGGGATATCAGGTGTCGCGTGAAGTTTTGTCGGTGGCCCGGGAAAAGGTTAAGGTGCTTCATTGTCTGCCGGCACACCGAGGCGAGGAAATAACGGATGAAGTGATGGAGGGCGAATGCTCCCTGATATGGGACGAGGCCGAGAACCGACTTCATGTGCAAAAGGCCCTTCTGGCCATGCTCATCCCTTGACGAAACGGAACCCACCCGACGAGCCCCGTAACGGACGGCCGAGGGCTCGGTTCGAACCTGTTCGGGGTTTGCCGGCCCGGGACATGCTCGATGGACGCCCCTTGAATGGAGAAAAACATGACGAACAAAGACGTTAATAGAATAATACTTGCATATTCAGGGGGGCTTGATACCTCCGTTATTTTACACTGGCTCCGTGCGACCTACGAGTGTCCGGTCACGGCGTTCGTGGCCGACCTGGGGCAGGGCGAAGAGCTGGAGGGTATAGAGCAAAAGGCAAGGGAAACAGGGGCCGACTCCGTTCAGATAGTGGACCTCCGAGAGGAATTCGTTCGTGACTTCGTGTTTCCCATGTTCCGGGCCAATGCGATCTACGAAGGTTATTATCTGATGGGCACTTCCATCGCGCGGCCGTGCATAGCCAAAGCCCAGATGGATATCGCCGCGTTGTTGGACGGGGACGCCGTATCCCACGGGGCCACAGGTAAGGGGAACGACCAGGTAAGGTTCGAGCTCTCCTATCTGTCAATCAACCCGTCCATAAAGGTAATAGCCCCGTGGCGAACATGGGACATGCGTTCACGGTCGGACCTCATAGAGTATGCCGGTAAGAACGGTATTCCGGTAACCTCCACCGCGGAAAAGCCCTACAGTATGGATAGGAACATACTCCATCTGAGCTTTGAAGGAGGCATCCTGGAAGATCCGTGGGCCGAGCCGCCCGCGGAAATGTTCATACTGACCACGGACCCGCGCAAAGCCCCCGAAGAGCCGGAGGAATTGGTCCTTACCTTTGAGGCCGGCGACCCTGTGGCCGTGGACGGCGCGGTCTACCCGCCCGCCGAACTGTTGGCCGAATTGAACACCAGGGCGGGTCGCCACGGGATCGGCCGGATCGACATGGTGGAAAACCGGTACGTGGGCATGAAGAGTCGCGGTGTCTACGAGACGCCCGGCGGGACCCTAATGTATGCCGCTCGAAGGGCCCTGGAATCTATTACCCTCGATCGAGAGGTCATGCGCCTCAAAGACGAGTGGATCCCGAGATATGCTTCCTTGGTGTATAACGGCTACTGGTTTTCTCCTGAACGGAAGATGCTTCAGACCGCAATAGATGATGCCTCCCAAATGGTGAGCGGCGAAGTGCGGCTTAGGCTGTACAAGGGAAGTGTTACGGTTACGGGGCGGAGGTCGGAGATTTCACTCTATGACCCGCGCTTTGCAACATTCGAGGCCGACTCGGTGTACTCCCAATCGGACGCGACGGGGTTCATACGGCTCAACGCTCTTCGGCTCAGGATCAGGGCCCTTACGGAGCGGAAACTTTAGTGACGGCAACATTCAACGTGCCGGCCGGTCGCCTCACCTCCAACCCTATCTCCACGTCTCGATAGGAGGCTTGGGAACCCCCGTCCCCACAGTTTGGGAAGGGGTAAGGGGATGGGGGCGATGGGTTTCCAGCGACGCGGCATGGTGTGACACAGCGGAGATATGGGATGGCTGAACCGGAACAAAAGGACGACGAGAAAGCAGACGATCTCTTGGGGATGCGACCCCAAGGCATACGTAAGGGCCGTTTTTCGGGGGGCATGGACCCCCTGTTCGCCCGTTTCAATTCATCCGTTTCTTTTGATAGGCGGATGTACGAGCAGGACATCCGCGGAAGCATCGCCCACGTACGGATGTTGGGCCGGCAGGGGATCGTAACCTCGGAAGAAGCCTCAATCATCGAACAAGGACTGACGGAAGTGCTCGCGGATATCCGAGACGGCTGCTTGGTGTTCCGGGACGATCTCGAAGACGTTCACATCAATGTGGAGCACGCGCTGAAGCAGAAGATAGGGGATGTGGCCGGCAAGCTCCACACCGCAAGGAGCAGGAACGATCAGGTGGCCCTTGATTTCCGCCTCTACGTGCGAGAGCAGACCGAACTGGGGCGACGCGAATTGGTGTGCCTGTTGGAGGCGCTCACGGGCAAAGCCGAGGAAACCATCGACATAATAATGCCCGGGTATACCCATCTACAAAGGGCTCAGCCGGTTCGCCTGGGACATCACGTTATGGCCTATTTCGAGATGTTCCGAAGGGATTGGGAACGTTACGGCGACGCCCTGAAACGTTCGGATGAATCCCCGCTCGGGGCGGCAGCGCTGGCCGGCACCACTTTTCCCGTAGACCGTGAATTCACGGCAAAGGAGCTTGGCTTTTCGAGGGTTTCATCCAATTCCATCGATTCCGTTTCCGACCGTGATTTCGCCGTAGAGTTCATCTTTGTTTCTTCCCTGGTGATGATGCATCTCAGCCGCTTGGCGGAGGAGCTCATCATATGGTCTTCACAGGAATTCGGGTTCTGTGTGCTTCCGGATGCGTTCTGCTCGGGGTCCAGCATCATGCCGCAGAAAAAGAATCCCGACGCGTGCGAGCTGATCCGAGGGAAGACGGGACGGGTGTACGGGGCCCTGATGTCAATTCTTACCATGCTGAAGGGCTTGCCTCTGGCCTATAACAAAGACCTTCAAGAGGACAAGGAACCGCTGTTCGACTGCGCTGATACGGTCCTCGGTTCGGTGGGCATCATGGCCGGCCTTATCCCGGGAATAAGGTTTCGCGGCGGGCGAATGAGAAAGGCCGCTTCTGATCCCGCTTTGGCGGCCACGGACATGGCCGATCGCTTGGCGCGCGACGGTGTGCCGTTCCGTGAGGCTCACGAGTTGGTGGGTGCGGCAGTACGTGACAAATCCGCGTTGAAAGGACAAGTGGGTATTCCTACTCCGGAAGAGATGGTGGAGGCAAGGAATCAGACGGGCGGCACCGCAAGGGCGCAAGTGATGGAACGGATAGCGAACGCCCGGGTCTTCCTGGAAGGAATCGGCAGGTCTTAGGGGTTCATTGCATATGTGCGGTTACGTATGGCGGGCCGGAAGCCGTATCACGGGGAGAGGCGGAACGGATGAGAC
>JAZDOF010000905.1:0-2158 GCA_043799015.1 Pseudomonadota bacterium
CGCTTTTGAGCCCGTTCAGAATATCCAGTGGGTCGGAAAGCGATGTTACCAAGATAACCGGCACTTGAGCCAGGTCGGGGTTGTCCTTTATCTTCCGGCAGAGCTCGTAGCCGTCCAGTCCGGGCATGACTATGTCGCTCAGCACGAGTGTAGGCTCACTTGTGCCGAGGAACTCAAGCGCGCTTTCTCCGTTCGAAGCGACTTGAACCTTGTATCCCGCCTGTTCAAGCACATTCTGCAAATAGAGAGCTTGTGTCGGACTGTCTTCCACCACGAGGATTTCGACATCCGAATTCTCACCCAATATCGAATATTCGTTGGATCTTTGTTCCGACAACACTCCTCCTTGCCGCCGGCCGCGCTGCGTCGGTCGTTACGACACTGCCCGCTCGGCCATCCGACGGTAAGCGGTATTCATCAAAGACTGCGAAGAGAACGCAGAGAGGAAAAAACGCAAGCATTCGGTGCGAACCGGTCGTTACACGCGGCAAATAAATTCGCAAGGTCACCAAGTAACGGAGGGACATGGAAATGGTGCTTGAGGTCCGGTTCAAGCACGAACCGGGTCCGCCGATAGGTTTCGACGAGCCTCTGATTTCTTTGTCCCTTTGCTTCTTCGTGGTTTATCTCTTGTCCTCGAGTGGAACGTTTACGTATCATTCTATTTATACAAAAGTATCACCGAAATGTTGTCCGTACCACCTCGATCGTTGGCCGCGTTGATAAGGTTAGTGCATGCGTCGTCCAAGTCGCGGCTTCGGTGTATTGTGCCCAGGATCTCATCATCTTCGAGCATTTCCGTAAGTCCGTCGGAGCATAGGAGCATCCCCACCCCAGGCTCCCAACCGTGACCGGCCACAACAGGTTCAATGTCGTCATCCACCCCCACCGCCATGTACAAGCCATGGCGCGCGTCCGACGTCCGGGCCTCCTCCGCCGTGATCTTTCCCGAACGGAGAAGGTCGGCGACAAAGGTGTGATCATGGGTCAATTTCCGCATCGTCCCGTTCACGATCAGGTATGCCCGACTGTCTCCTACGTGAGCCGTCCAAATACGGTCTCCGTCAATCAGGGCCACCACCACGGTGGTTCCCATGTCCCTGAAACGCCTTTCCAAGGAGGATCGCCTAAGAATGGCGGTGTGGGCCCTCAAAATCGCCATCATCAGGAGTTGCGGAGGAGAGGTCTCGTAGGAAATCCCGCCGGCCACCGATGCCGCAATTTCTTGGACCGCCATGGAACTGGCCGTTCTTCCGGCCTGGTGGCCTCCGAGCCCGTCGGCCACGATAAACAGGCCGGTCCGTCGATCAACGTGAACACTGTCTTCATTGATTCGTCTTTTCATTCCCGCGTGGGTCTTATGAGCTGCTCTCACCCCTGTTATCTCCCGGGACAAAGGCACGACCTTGTAGAACTATCCGTAAGTAGGTTTGAATTCCTCGCATCGTCGAACCGAATACAAGGGCGACCGCCGGTCGCTACGAAGCCGGTCACCAACCGAGGAACCGCGAAAAGGAAATTCCGGCACTCCATACCCGATATCCGCCTCAACGCAAGGTCCCATCGACGGTGCGGCGCGCCCGACGGCGACCTTGACCTTACTTTGGGGCCCGTGCCAGTATAGTGCAATAATCTCTCCGTGCCAATGCACCCATTCGGCACGGACGAGAATCCCATCTCGTACCGCTCACAGCGGCCTCTTACCCGCCGACACGTAGGCAGGCTCTTCGCTCATGCAAATGCGCATTATCGGCCGAGGCCCGAGAGGGTAACCATATTTGAGAGGATGTGCATGATTGCCGGAACCAGGGTCCTGGTAGCGGACGACGACCACAAGGGACGCGAAATCCTTGCCGACCAACTGATTAAGGCCGGAGCCGCCGCAGCCGAAACCTGTTCCATCGAACAGGCTTTTCAACGAATTCAACCCCATGCGTATGACGCATTATTCATCGAGCTTTCCACCCCGGACTCTCCCGCGTTCAATCTCCTGGAAAATACCGGTCTAAACCGTGCAGGGGCCGCGGTTATCGTGACAAGCAGCGTCGCAAGCGTGGAATCAGCGGTCAAAGCCTTGAAGTTGGGAGTGTCGGATTTCGTCGTCAAACCGTTGGACCGTGAGAAGCTGATCACATTGCTCGACGGCCTGTGCAAAAGA
>JAZDOF010000855.1:0-9373 GCA_043799015.1 Pseudomonadota bacterium
CCAGGACTCTCTTTCCAAGGTCTCGGACAAATTGCTCGTCGTCCACAAGCAGGATGGTGCCTGTTCCAATAGCGGAAAACCCCCGGCCTGTTTCTCCCTCAACGTCCATTTCCTCTTCATCAACAGGCAGATAGATATTGAAGGTGGTTCCCGCGCCGGGCTCGCTGGAACAGATGATGTGCCCTCCGTGTGATTTCACTATACCGTAAACCATGGCAAGGCCGAGGCCGGTTCCTTCTCCGGGTTTTTTCGTCGTGAAAAACGGCTCGAAGATCCTGTCGATCGCGGCTCTTTCAATCCCGACACCGGTGTCGCCGACCGTGACGCGCACATGGGGCCCTTCGCAGGCTTCCACGTGAGTGCGACAATATTCCTGGTCCAAGACAAGAAACTTGGTCTCTATGGTCAGCTTACCTCCGTTCGGCATGGCATCTCTAGCATTTAGCGCGAGATTCATCATGACTTGGTCTATTTGAGCGGGATCGGCATGCACCGTGGGGACCTCGGGATCGAGGCGGATGTGAATCTCTATGGTCCTGGGAATCAATCTGGAAACCATTTTCCGCAACTGCTCCACCTGCCGGTTGAGGTTGACCGGCCGCGGTTTGGTCTCCGTCTTGCGGCTGAACGCGAGGATTTGCCGAACCAAGTCCGTTGCCGTTCGTCCCGCGTGGATTATTTTTTTCAGGTCTTCGTACTCCCCGTCATTCTCGCTCTTTTCCGAAATGATGAGCTCCGAGTAGCCAAGAATCACGGTCAGCAGGTTATTGAAATCGTGAGCGATTCCCCCGGCGAGAGTGCCTATGGCTTCCATTCTATGCGCGTGGAGGAGTTGAGATCTAAGACTCTTGCTTTCCGTCACATCCATGACGAAAGCAAGGGAAGCTTCCTGACCGAAGTAATTGATGCCGGTCGCCCAAGCAGCGACGTCAATAGGTCTGCCGTCTTTGGTAAGCCCGACCACTTCATAGTGAGATACCTCATCGCGGGCAAGCCCCTTACCTGCACCCTTTTCAAGAACCAACGCCTTGCTTTCATCATCGAACATGGCTTCCACCGGGAGCTCCATGATCTCAGCGACGTCGTCATACCCGAATATCCGAGCAAAAGTGGGGTTCACGTAGACGTACTTACCGTCCTTTACAATCTTTATCCCAATTGGAGACGAATCAATGATGAGGCGTAAACGAGACTCCGATTCCTTCAACGCGGTCTCCATCATCTTGCGCCGGCTGATATCGGCAATCACCCCCACCGCCGCGTTGGGCTTACCCTCCCCGTCCCGAATGGAGGACACCGAAAGGTCCGCCCACATGACGCTTCCGTCCTTGCGGATATACCTTTTTTGTATTCTGAACGAATCGAGTTCGCCCTCCATTATGCCGTCCATGTTCTTCTTGGTGAGTGTCCGGTCATCGGGATGGGTTATGTCCGGAGGGCTCAACCGCCTAAGCTCGTCTTCCGAATAACCCAGCATTTTCATGAACGCGGGATTGGCGTGAGTAAGTTTCCTATCCCGGTCAAGCATGTTTATCCCGATGCCTGCATTATTGAAAACGCCTCTGTACGGTTGTTCGCTTTTATTGTGTTCGCGCTGGGCTTTCTTTCTCTCGGTGACATCCTGTGCGGAGAAAACGACTCCGTCCGAAACGTCGCGGGAATTGACCAGGGTCCAGCACAGAATAATCTCTATTACGGCCCCATCCTTCCTTTTCCATTTGGTCTCCGTCGTACGCGAATCCATTGATGCTATTTGAGAATGCATTATCATCATGCCGATGCGTTCGACCTCTTCGTCGGATTCGTGCAACAAATCAACGCCGCGTCCCAACAGCTCTTTTTCGGAATACCCCGTCATCCGGTACATAAAATCGTTCGTCCATTTGAATGTGCGGTCGATGACGAGTCCGACGCCCACCGGAGCGGACCCGAGTACGCTCCGCAGCATGGATTCGCTTTGTTTCAAGGTCTCTTCCATCTGCCTGCGCGCTGATATATCACGGATGATGTGTACCGACCCCGCGGGTTGACCGTCTTCATCCTTGAACGGAGACACCCGGACCTCGAATGTGCCCCCCAATCGCGGCTCAAAGACCTCCGCTGAGTGCTCTCCGCACTCGGCGTCGGCCATTAGCTTGGAATGCGGACAGAATGCAGGGGGGTGATCTTGTCCATGGACAAGTTCGAAACAACTCAGTCCAACCATCTCTTTGACGTCGACTTTGAAGGCGTCGGCCATCGCCTTGTTGGCCCGGACTATCCTGTGTCGCCTGTCCAAGACCATGATAAGGTCCGAAAAGGTGTTGAAGGTCCGCTCCCAATCCCGACCGGCCTTGTCCAGGGCCGCCTGGGCCCGCCGACGCTCGGTAAGGTCGTTGACGAACAAGCAGTAGCAAGGGGCTTGGTCTTCTTCGTCCCGCATGACGTGAACAAGCTGCTCGACCGGAATGCGCTTGCCGTCTTTACGAACGTATTCCTTTTCATAGCGAATGTGCGAGCCTGTACGATGGAGTTCCTCAAAAATTCGTCTTTCTTCATCGCGATGCTCCAGAGGGGTGAGATGTTCACGCCAATCGATGCGTCGGAGTCCGTCTTCGTCGTAACCCGTCAAGTCGCAGAAAGAGTGATTGACTATGCCGAGGTCGCCGTTACCATAGGCGACGGCAAAGGGCTGTGAGGACTGTTCAAGGACCGTCGCAAGAAATCGATGACGTTTCTCGCTTGCCCGCAGTGCCTCCTCTGTTTGAACTATGGCTCCGGCTACCAACGATATGGCCTTGGATGTTACCGTAACGGCCAACACGGCTACTGTGCCGGCAAGAAGGGCGGACAGCAGAGCGTTGTTGATGTCCACGAAAAGGGGAGCGTATCTGCAAAGAGCCCCCTGAAGAAGAACCGCGAAGAACACAAGGGGAACGAACGCTCTACTGAGCTGACTGTGAACGGAGGAACCGACGAAATAGCGTTTTGGAACGTCCTCGGGTTTCAATCGAGCGAACACGCCCAAACCCAAGAACACGAAGTTAAGTGCCGTAGTTGCTGCTACGGGGATAACCCCGCTCTTGTAGAGTAGAGGTGTCCCGTACAGATAGGCCAGTACCAGCGTGAAGCCTGAAAAAGCGACGGCGCAACCCAGTAAACCGCTGAGGTGGCCCAATATGCCGCGTTTCCGCCCCCCCATCGACCGAATGACTAGAAGCAGGATGGCCCCGGCGGCCAGGACGAACAAAGCAGCCGTCAATGGGGACATCCTGCCGAGGGGAACCCCATCAAGCACGCCCGATTCTCGTAAGAAGAGGTCCTCAACGTCCACGCTCGTCAGCCCCGCGGATTGGAGCATTTCCAGACCACAAAACACCATCACGGCGGAGATGAAGGATATGGAAATCGTCGTATAGGCTTTGCTCGTGGTTTTTCGGGGTTCAAACAGCCCTATCGGCGCAAGTACAATGAAGCAAACGGCCGTACTCGGCGCCATTGGAATGGAACGGAGAATAGCGGCCGCATGGGGCTGCAGCCCGGAGACCCAACTGATCAATTCAAGGCAGGCCGTAACGATTGTGCTGATCGAAGCAACAAGAAGAAGCTTATTCATCTCGGTCGAGGAACTCGTCATCTCAGAGTCGGACATTAGTCGGCCCTCCTCACTCCGCCTACAGCCATTACCGATATTTTCGTTCCGTTCATTAGTCCCACCCTTTTTTCCCGCCCAAATCCGGACGAAGACCGGCGGAAGCCGGTTGCGCCGAAATCTGCGATCCAATGCCCCGACAAGCCCTTAGAAATCGCTCATTTCTTTGGGCTCCGGTCCCAGGGGTAACGTGAAGCCGAACGTGCTGCCCTTCGTCCATGTGCTTTCGGCGCGGATGTCTCCACCCATCAAATCTACCAAACGTCGGCAAATGGCCAGACCCAAGCCCGTTCCTTCGTAATTTCGCGACAGACCGGATTCAATTTGCCGGAAAGGTTGAAACAAGGTCTTGAGGTCATCGGGTTTTATTCCCATACCTGTATCGGAAACGCTGAGTCGGACGGCAGTCCGTCCGGAGATCCCATGGGGCGATATGAAATCCGGAACCAGTTCGGTCCTTAGCGCGACCTCACCTCTATCGGTAAACTTGACGGCATTGTTGAGAAGGTTGAGTAGAATTTGTTCGACACGGCGCTGATCGCCGACGGCTTCGCCAAGGCCGGGCACGATCACCGCACTGAGAGCGAGGCCTTTCTTTTCAGCCAACGGTCCCACGATCCCTATGACCTTGTTGATGGACTCGCGCAAGTCGAACCGCTCATTGGCGACTTCAAGTTGCCCTGCTTCGATCTTGGAGATATCGAGCACGTCGTTGATGAGGGCCAGCAAGTGACGGGAACTGGAACGGACCATTTCGAGCTGCTTGGTCTGCTCCTGATTTAACGGCCCTGCGAGCCCCTGAAGGATGATTCCGGTGAAGCCGATGATTGAATTGAGCGGAGTGCGCAGTTCGTGGGACATATTGGCGAGGAAGGCCGATTTGAGATGGTCCGCCGCTTCGGCCCGTTCCTTGGCATGTGCCAATTCCTTGGTACGCTCGGCCACGATCCGCTCCAATTCGGCCGCGTGGCGATGCGATTCCTCGTAGAGTCGGGCATTCTCAATGGCCAACGCCACTTGGCCCGTGACGGCTTCCACGAGACTCAACCTTTGCTCGGAGGGTTTCCTTTCGGTGCATGTAAACATACACAGGACGCCGACGCATCCACCGGCCGTGACCAGGGGGTAAGAGACATGGAATTGCATCGACTCTTCCCGAAGGGACTCCCGAGTCGCGTGTGTCAGGACTTCTTCGCTGTTGTGCAGGACACAGGGTTCCAGAGTGAGTGCGCACCGGCCGCACAAGCAGTCCCCGATTCCGACGCGGCTGTTGGTAAGGTCTTCGACGGTCGCTTTGGAGATACCCCGATTAGCCGTCAATTCCAGTGTGCCGTCGGGCGCGGCCAAACAGATCGTGCCGCCCTCCAGGCCGACCAGTTTCGATGCCTCGTCCAGTACCTGTTCCAGGACGGCACTGAGGTCCAGAAAGCCGTTGACCGCCGATACAATACGGTTGATGGAACGCAGTTCTTCGTTCCTATCATTGATTTCCACCTGCGCCCGCTTAAGCTCCGTGATGTCCGTACCGATGCTCAGAACCTCGGCAATTCGGCCTTGTTCATCCGGCACGATTTTGTTGGTCCAAGCTATCATGACACGCTCTCCATCGCGCCTCATGTTCTCATTTACGTTTCGTTCAAAGGCTCTTGGGTCCTCGAGAATCCGATCCATCAGCGGTCCCAGATCAAGACCTCCGCTGTCCGTCATGGGGACGATGGTGCCGATTACGTGGCGTCCGATAATCTCGTCGAAGGAATAGCCGAAGAATCTCTGACCGAACTCGTTTAGAAAAGTGATCCTTCCGTCACGTGTCCAACGCAGGATTATGCTGTTGGCGTGCTCTACGAGCTCACGATACTTTCGTTCGCTCTCCACCAACCGTTGATCGGCCGCCCGCCTATCGGATTCGGCCCGCCGGCGTTCGGCGCTCATGCGTAAAGCGGTGATGCCGTAGGCTAGGTCATCGGCCAGTTCGCGCAACAACCTCATCTCCTCATCGGCAAAGGCGTCAGGCTCGATCGAATACACATTGATCGCACCGAAGACGTGGTCGTCCCGCTTCAACGGCAGCGCCGCGGAAGATGCGTAACTCCGCTGCACTGCCGCTGCGCGCCAAGGATAATATGAGGGATCCTCCCGGATGTTGGGGGCAATCGCGGGCTTACCCGTACGAATGGCAGTGCCTGTGGGACCACGCCCGCGCTCGGTGTCGGCCCAAGTGATGTCAGCAGTATCGAGATAGCCTTCCTCGAAGCCGGCCTGAGCCACAGGTCGCACCGTCTTGGCTCCATCGTGCTCGGCGAAGCCGATCCAAGCCACGATGTAACCCCCGTGCTCGACGAGAATACGACAAACGTCCGCAACGAGGGCGGTCTCATCCTGTGCGTGAACCAAAGCCTGATTGCATTCGCTCAACGTCCGCAGGGAGCGGTTCAATCGCTTCAATTCATTCTCGGCTCTCTTGCGATCGGTTATGTCTCTAACCCAGACCTGTATGCCGCGCTCATCTTCGAATTGGAACGCCTTGGCCCTGATTTCGCCGTCAAGCACAATTCCGTTCTTTGACAGGAGTCTGACTTCATAATGGTCGATAACGCTATCTCCCCGCATTCGAGCAAGCGCTCTGGTTCGAGTCATGGGCCGGTCTTCAGGGTGATAGATAATCCAGTGTTCCTTTCCAACGAGTTCCCCCGGATCGTAGGCCAAGAGTTCATGGAGGCGCCTATTGGCGAAGACAATCTTGGTTCCTTTCTGGAGGAAGACTCCGTCGAAACTCTCCTCGACGACCGTCCTGTACCTTTGCTCGCTCGCCCTGGCCTCTTCCTCAGCTATTTTCCGGTCCGTGATGTCCGCGATGACTCCGGTCATTCTCACCGGCTTGCCGGCTTCATCGAACTCGACTATTCCTCCCTTTGCGCGCGTCCAACGCCAACCCCCTGATTTATCGCAAATTCTGTACTCTACGTCCAATCCGGAAGTTTGACCTGCCATATGACGGCTGAGATTGTCCTTAATCCTCGGCCAATCATCAGGATGAACCAGCCGCTTCCAGTTCTTTAGGTTAGGTTCGAATTCCCCCGCTTCATACCCCAACATGCCGTGGGCCCTTTCCGCCCACAGCGCCTTGCCGGTGGTCAGGTCCCAATCCCATATTCCTAAGTTCGCTCCTTCGAGAGCCAACAACTGGTAACCGAACGGCGCATTCTCGAAGAGGAGGCGGTATTGCTCTTTGCTTTCGTGCAAGGCCCGCTCCGTGCTTTCGAGACGAACCTCGATATCCCGCAACTCCTCGATTCGGCGGCGCAGATCTTCCACCTCCGACAACAGTTGATCCTGGTTCATCGCACCGTCTTTTCGCTTCGATAAAGATCGGACCCGGGCGACAGGAGGCTGCCTCGGCACCAATGCATACTCCCCTACATTTCAGACTAGAGTGAAAAGGTGTGAAATGCAATCGGTTATTGGCACATGAAAGCGCCGGCCGCTAATCGGACCTTACTTTCAATAACCGCAGTAACGGTAACAGCCCCCTGCACTTGAACCTCAACGGGTTCCAACGCCCGAACCAAGCCCCGACAAGCGGGAGAGAGCATTAGGTTTTAACTCTAATAAGTTGATTTTTATGTTGAGTTTGTGGGAGATGCGTGATAAGAGGCTCAAATGTTCGTCTCTCGTCTTGAGCGGCTCGGAAGTCGCCGGCGAGCCAAGGCGGCGCGGTCCCTATGCTGAAAACAACCTTGAAGCTGCTGTTTCTCAGCGAGTAACCGGGCGGTCAACAGGACGGTGCAGATCGAACTTACGGCGGAACTCATGCGGAAGGCGGCAATAGGTAGGCCGGAGCCGGCGAATTACCACCGACTCCTCTCCGAACCGAGAGCCTTTTCACGTCTTGCTCAGGACCGTCGTATGCAGCCGTCGGAGCAGTGGGCCACTCTGGGGACCATATAACGTTTCACGTTGCCCTCCTTGTGGTTCATTTTCATCATGCTCTACGTACTTAGGCGTCCATTCGGCAGTTGTCAAGTGGGAGCCGCGGACAAAACGGCCAATGAAGCGAGAGGCCGGGATACGGACCGTCATCAACTCATCGAACCGGCCGGTTTCGGCAACGGATGGAACCGATTGATCAGGAGGCATTATGGATCTCGCAGCACGCGCTTCTCTAACCGGACGCCGCTTTAGACTCATATCGGCGGCCATCGCCGGTCTATGCCTTGTGGGCGCGTTGGCCGGATTCGGGGTGCAGAAAACGGCCACGGCACCGGTTCAGGAGCGGCTGCTGGCCGGTGAGGCCCGCCGCGTGGGCGATCGGATCGATCAAATAGTGAAGATGCGGACCCTCGCCGTAGACATGCTCACCAACGGCTCGCCCGAGGAATTGTTGAAGCCCGGGGGAGTGGACGGCGTAATTCGGAGCATGCAGAAGATGTTTCCGGATTTTACCAGCATCGAAGTCTTTAATCAGGCGGGCGATCTTCAGGCGGTCGGTGGGGACATAGTGGTATCCGATAAAGGCATACCCACGCGACTGAGCTTTCAGCTGCTGGCTGAGTTGGAACGCTTGGGAAACGACGGGAAAATCCTTTTCAAGGACGACCCCACGGACGGCTGCTTCTTTCTGATTCGCCTGCAAACGGACACGGACGGCGCTGCTTGGATAACCCGCAGTCGTTTTTCCCGCCGACCCATAGAAGAGACCATTTCCAAGACGGCCGCACGCATTGACCTTGAGGTGAAGTTGAGCCCGCATGCCGATTCATCGAGCGACGGAGAATGGGCGGTGACGGCCGGTGCGGCCTCTCTGGACGAAGGACCCGTCGGCGGGAGCGCAATCAGGGTTACCGGAGGGTGGTGGTCCGGACCGAAACAGGCCGAAACACTCTTGCAGACGCCTGGTTGGCTGGTATCCGTTTCCGGCCGATCAATGAATGCGCGGTTCGCAAAGACATCCGCATTTATCGCCCTATCGGCTTTGTTGCTATTGATGGCCTCCGCCTTCCTCACGCGTTTCGGGCCTCTGCCTGCCGGGGCCGGTGCCCTGAATCCGCTGTTGAAACGAATGGGCTTTCTGCGAGTTCCTCAAACCGACTCGGCGCGGGTGGGGTGGTCGGCCCTCCATCATCGGCCGTCCAATGCGAATGAAAATGTCGGTGAGGGTAAACGTAGAACCGAACAGGAAAGCCAAGTTCAACCAGCGATTGTTCAACAGCCCCAACCTAAGCTCGAAGACCCCGAAATCGACCATGAGCTGTATGAAATAATGCTCCAGGCTTGCGGTAAAGCCTCTATCGAGGGGCAGGAGGAGCCACGGACGGCGGAGATCCCGTCCAATGCGGCCGGTGAAAGTCGCATGGTCCTCGAACAGACGTCCATCGAGGCTGAAAACGACTATAGAAAGCCTTCGAGTCCCATGGAAAGGGTCGAAGCAAAGCCGGCGAGTCAACCGACCGAAATCGAGACGAACCAAACGGACGATACGGAAGGGCTATCGGCATCGGACGAGGCGCCCGATGGAGTCGGCTTGGGTCTGCCGGAAGATGCCGTGCCCTATGCCCTCCCCATGAGTGAAGAAGCAGTGCCGGATTCGGAGCCTACTGAGAGCCGGTCCACGGAGGGGACGACGGATTGTGCCGCCGGTCCCGGCTTGGATGCGAATCCTACGGAGTCGCCGGCGGCATCGGCGGACGAGTCACTCGAAGAATCGGATGAAGTGCTCGTTGGATACGCTGCGGAAACGGACAT
>JAZDOF010000867.1:0-3991 GCA_043799015.1 Pseudomonadota bacterium
AACCAAGGCGGCTTTCTGGAATGGAAGGAAGTTCATGGAAATCTGTACGGGACCCCGGCGGAACCCATCGAAAGAGCCCTTGAAGCCGGCAGGAGCATCATTCTCGACATAGATGTGGAAGGGGCCAAGGAGGTGTTCAAGAAGATGCCCGATGCGGTAGGCATTTTCATCAGCCCTCCTGACCTTTCGGTTCTGGAACAACGTCTCCGCTGTCGAGCCACCGATTCCGAAGAAACGATCCGTAAACGGATGGTGAATGCGGTAACCGAGATGAAGGCCGCCGAGGTATTCCATCACGTTATTGTAAATGACGACCTCGACGCGGCAACCGCCCAACTTGCCGGCTTGATTGCGCGTACGTCGGACACCCGGTCCTGCACAACCGGCCGATGACCCCCGTCGACCTCGCCGAGTCTCGTTTGCCGACCATGGATTTCAACCGGGCCGAAGGCTGGAGGGAATCACGCACGGACTATTCGGGGGCCCTACCCACAACAACGTCGATCACACTGGTCGTTCCACTTCTCATGACGGTCATCTTCAGAAGGTTTCCCGGTTCCGCAGCGGCGACCACCCTCGAAAGATGTCGCCCGTTTCGGATTGCCTCTCCATCCACTTCGACGATAAGATCTCCCTTCCTCATGCCGGCATTGTGGGCCGGAGTGGATTGGAGGACCTCATCCACAAACGTGCCCCGAGGTTCGAGAAGCCCCATTTGCTTGGCTTGGTCGGGGGTCATCTCTTCCACGTAAATGCCGAGCCAGCCGCGGAACGGTTTTCTCATCTTATCCGGGGAACGCACCAGCTCGCGTACGTAGTTTGCGGGGATGGAAAAACCTAGGCCCCTTCCGGACGCGATAATGGCGGTATTCACTCCTACCACTTCGCCTGCCATGTTGAACAGCGGCCCTCCTGAATTGCCGGGGTTTATGGAGGCATCGGTTTGGATGAAGTCGTCATCGGGGCCCAGGCCTATGAATCGGCCTTTTCCGCTGACTATTCCAAATGTTACCGTACGCCCCAGGCCGAAGGGGTTACCCACGGCGAGGACCCATTCACCGACCTCGACTCTCCCTGAATCGCCTATCTTTGCCTTCTTCAGCTTGAAAGGAGGCTTCACCTGCAAGAGGGCCAAGTCAACCCGAGGATGGACCGAGACGACCTTGGCCTGACAAGTCTTGCCGTTGAAAAGGGTTACGATGATCGTCTTGGCCCCTTCAACCACATGTGCGTTGGTTATTATGTGACCGTCCGTCTCATATATGAAACCGCTGCCGAGGCTGTCGAGCTGAATGCGCTCCTTGCCCCTCAGCCGGTCATCGTTCGCGCCCTGCCGTTGCCGGAAGAGCGGAGGAGGCTCCGCGGCGCTCTGTTGCAGAATGTGGCGTTCTATGGAGATATTGACCACCACCGGGGTCACATCCTTTATCATTTCCACAAGATTGGGGAGTCCGTTCCTGGGACCCGCGGACACGGCCATTCCGAGGTCCGCGGCAAAGATGTCGGAAGTGCCGAGAAGAGTACACAGCAGCAAACCGTAGATGCGCGCTTCAACAGGAGATATCCGAATTTTCGACGTCATAGGCCCCAGCCTCGGTCGTTTTGGGGCGGACTCTATCAAGTCGGGTCCACGGTGTCAACGTCGGCGAGTGCGCCTAGAGCGCTCCTTCTTCGGCAGGGTGAATGCGCGGGTAATCCGTACAATCATGCCGAATCGGCTTACACCGGATAAACGAGGGGTTATCATGCTCACGTAACGCTCCAACCGTAATCGGAAGGAACATCCCTGCGGCAATGCACATTGCAGCGAACGCTAAGATACCGCAATCTCCGATTTATCGCCATAATCAAATTTGAACGAATCGCTTTGAAGCTCTTGTGTCCTGACGGCGGCCGGTCCTCCTCCAACAGAAGGATCACTTTGACCTTCCGGGGCCGCTGAAGAAAAAGGTAATTGCAGAATGGGGCCAGGTCTTCGTTCTCATTACGATGCGCACCGTAGAGCCCTGCTATGGTATCCTTGACCTTCGCTGCGAATTCTCGGGCTAAACCGTCGTTCTTCAAACTCAGCTTGGTTTGAATTCGAAAATCCCTAAAGTCCGTGACCTCTATCATCACTAAGCCGGTGCGGGCAAGCAAGAGGAAATCTACCGCCTTGACATCTTGACACTTCTCCACGCGGTCACGATAAAAACCGCAGGCGTCGTACCGTAAGACCGGCCATTCGTCTGGGAAGTGAAACTGAAGATTGCCCTCCGATTCAGATGTCATGTGTTCTCCATGAGCAGGAACTCCTGTTCCCTATCATCTTGCGAAAGAGTTTCATCCAGGGCGGCGATGGTCTTTAAGTCCTCCAATATCTCACCCATCTCCATGCTCACTTCTTCCTCGGTGAGCACCAGGCTGAAGAAGCGCGCCGGGATTTCCTTATGCGACCTTTCCACCAGAAGTGACATCTCCTTCATCAGGAATAGACTGTGCGTTGCGACGAAAACCTGGATGCCCTTCATGGCTAATTGCCCCAGTGTCGCCGCAATCTTGGCCATGATTCGGGGGTTGAGATTGGTTTCCGGCTCATCCCAGAACAACATCCCTTTTTCCCCCAAAGACCCATTGGACGCAAGATACGCAAGCATGGCCACCTTCCGAATGCCTTCGGCAACCAAGGCAATTTCCATTCTTCCTTGACCCGGCAGATACAGATAAAATCGCCCGGCTTCCAACCTTACCTTCCCCCCCATGATGGATTCCAGCGGCTCTACCACATTCGAGATTTCGTGTGTTCGCTGTCCCCTCAACAACGGGCCGCTCAGCAGCTTGCAGAGATCATAGTACGTTTCGTCGATGGTTAGTTCACGTTGCTCGTAGAGGCTTGCAAATCCGGGATAGATCGAAAGCACTTCGTTGGCGGGAAAGAATATGGGAGCATCACAGGGGGGATTGTCGGTTCTTTTGATCAGAGTCACTTCCCTTGTGCTGTTTGTGGCGAACGAAAACCCCAACGAGTCGCTCGGCAATAATTCCGATGGATTATGACTGAAGATTGAAAGAACCTCCGCCTTGGAGCGCCCCTGGAATCGCCGGCACAGTCTGCCGAGGGCATCCGGTTTGAAGACGCCCACCAGTTTTTCGGCTATTCGGCGTTGAATCGTCGCCTTGCCCCCCCCTTGTGGGGGTTTCCCCAAAGGCTCCGCCCTATAGGCAAGTCCGGCCTCATGCCTAATATATGCAAGCACGTATGCCAGTTTCAGCAAGTGGCTCTTACCGGTCCCATTCTCGCCGATGATCACGTTCAATCCGGGAGAAAACTCGAACAATGCATTTGAAAAGACTGAGAAGTTATTAAGCCGAAGTGACATCAACATATCATTACCTCTTGGTCCAAGCTCCCGGCAGGCGAAACCCGCCCCCCTTCACCGGCCTGTTGCGCGGACAAAGTCCCACTGTCCGACGTTCCAGCCGATAATATGCCACAATCTCATCAAGAGATCGGCCCCTTTTTCGGTTCAGCCGAGGCCTGCACCGCGGTTTGGTTCAACCGACAAGTCCGTATCTACTTCATGCAGGATGCTATACGGCTTCATTGCCGTCCGCGCCCGTCCTTCCAACTCTTTTCCCATCTACGAAAGTACATCTCCCGCAGCGAATGCAATCGATATCGTGTTCGGACGATACGCCCAGGTCGCACCGTGCCGGAACGGTATTGGGGGCCCACCGCCTCAAGAGGCGCACTCGGTTGAACAGAGCGAGGAACGCACCGGCCGGACACAGGAAACGGCACCAAAAGCGGAAATAGAATACCGCAGCGATAAGAGCGACGATACCGGGCGCGAGCAGCCGCCATTCAACGCCCACCCGAAAGAAGTGCTGGAGGGGGCTATAGATAAACCACTCCGAGTCCCCCGTTATCATGAACAGCGAGAGCAGCACGGCAAGGAGGACGAACTTGAGGTATCGCGCAGGCCGCTCAAGGGAAGGGCGGGCACGTTGC
>JAZDOF010000882.1:0-5909 GCA_043799015.1 Pseudomonadota bacterium
TGGAACTCCGGCGGCCGCATACCGGGCTTGGTCGGTTTACCGGGGGGTGGTTCGAGCGCCTAATGGACCTGCTTCGCTTCCCGTTCCGTGTTCCCGTTTTCGCCCTGGGGACGGCGGCGGCCGTGGTAGTCGTAGTACTTCTCCTCATCCCCATGACCGACACTTTCCAACGACAACCCATGATCACAAGGGATGAGCGTCCGGCCAAGGCAAAGCAGCAATCGGAGCGACCGACACATCCGGACGCGTTGCTGCGCAAGGATGCCGCGAGTACAGAGGCGAAATCCGACCCGGCTTCTCCGACATCGATGCAGGAAGGCGACGAGAAGGCAAGACGCCGCGAGCACGGGCCTTCCGGACATGAAATGAACGCAGTCTCGGGAAGACGTCGGTCTTCGGAACAGGGAGCGTTGCGTGATAGGCCCTTGGCTGCCCCTCCACGGCGGGCAGAGGTGGAGGAAGAACCGCCGGAGGCGGTTGCAGGTGCGTTGGGTTCTTCCGATGGGGATGCCGGACCCAAGAGGGCATCACGGCAGGGGTACAACGAGCTGCGGTTCCGCGGCGGCCCCACCCCGCCGCCGGCGCCGACCCAAGCGCCGAGTGCCAAAGCCGAACTCCCATCATCGACTCCGGACTCCCCGCAAATTCGCGTACGTGTCGTGGACGAGCACGGCAAGGATGTTTCATGGATCAAGCCGGAACTGCCGCGGCTACCTGCCGTCCTTCCGGCGAAGGGTGACCTGCTTGATCGTGAGAAAGGCGGTGGAGTAGTCCTCCGGAGAGACTTCAGAGGAACCGTCGAGAAAAAAGAGATTGCCGCGTACGAGATCGAGGTCCGTGTGATGGAAAGAAACGGCAACTACGACATACGGACACGTCTTACGGAAAGCGCCACGGACAAGGCCGCGGCCCAGATGGAGGAGGTGGGAGTCCCGAGGGAAGAGGTCGAATCGCGGGTAAACGGAATGGTTGCAGCTATGATGGAAGGGATAAGATCCGATCGATAGGCTTTTCTTCGGGGTTGTTGATTTCTTTGTGCCTTCGTGTCGGTTAACGCTTACGGTTCTTGTCCAAAAAGGGCCTTTCCCCCGGCATACCTAATGTTCAAGGATTCCCATGATAATTTGCCGGTAACGTTTCGTTGCTTTCGCGATCCCGGATTGCGCACAGCGCAGTTCCAGGCCGGGAGTACCGGTTCGTCGACCACGAAATGACGTATCTAGGGCAGGATCTTCACCGGGGTTCCCACGTCAACGACTCGATAGAGTTCTACGGCGTCTCCGGGAAACATGTGGATACATCCGTAGGATGGCTTAAGCACCCCCCACGCCAATCGCTTGTCCGCGTGAATATGGATGCAATCTCCGGTAAAACCCATAAGGGATTCCTTTGGGTTTGGATAGTTGATGCTGATAACCGTGGCATGGTCCAATCCGTAAGGAGAAGCCCACAGTTTCTCGAGTTTGGGACCCGTATCGGCGTGAACGAACCGGTTATCCTTGCACCAACTCTTCTTGGCAATTATTCGATGCCCCTTGTCATAGATGCGTGAAGCCATCCACGATACCTCGTAGTCTCCGATAGGGGTCTTGTGGTCCCCGCTCCTGCTCTTAAACAAGCCCCCTTTCCCCGCCTCCACCGGATATTCCCGCACAAGGTTCGTCTTGTGCCACAACTGGAGCACCTTGCGGCCGCAATGCACAGCGATCCTGTAATCCGACCGTTGAGCGTACGGCAACTGGTCGGGTTCGGCCCGCGCGGACGCAGAGATGTTTAGTAGAACTAGGGCTGCAACGAGTAAGAGGCGGCACCTGTGGACAAAGCTTGACTTCGCGGCTCTTTTCCCATTCAGGAAGCGGAGTCCTTTGAAAAAACTCATGTTCGCGTTATAACCCCCGCGTTTGCTCGTACAGCCTCACAATACCCCGCTCTTCAAGACGTCGTCGGTCGGCTCGGGGCGATACCCAATGGACGTCAAGACAAAAGACGCATCCGTCACGCATGCGCCGGCCTTGGCATGGCCGGCCCAGGGAGTTTTGCCCCGGCCGGCCGCCAGGACGTCTGTTCTAGTCTCAATGCCTGCCTATGCATCCTCGCAATAATCAGGCCGAGGGTTCATGACCTATTCCACCGCCGGGCGTTCACGGTTTCCCGACTCGAAGGAGTCAACCCGCTGTTCATCCTGATACGGCACCTCCGTCATCAACCCGGAGTCGCCTTCGGCTGAAGCCAAGGCCGGGCTTGCACCGATGGGCTCCAACAGATCACCGGCGGGCGAAAAAGCCGTCGGCTGCTGAAAGAACGATTCCGCCCCTGATGAACGAACCACGTCCTCGGGAGCGCCAGGAGGCGGGCCATCAGATGGGGCGTCCGGGTATTCTTCGGGGATTTCTCCGCCGTCCGACTCGTCTCCTCCCATGGCGTCCAAACCGGCCATGAGCTTGACGGGGTCTATGAAGTTCTCGATTTCGAGGGGGAACTTAAGGCCCGGGTCCAAACCGGGGCCGGCTAGGCGCCGGGCATCCGACTGAAAGTGATCCATGATATCGTGGGTGGGCTTCATCATGGAATCCCCGGGACGAAACGGCGCGGTCTTGAGCAATTTGTCCATAGAGCCGTGGTCGTCCGTTTGGATGCTTAGTTGCCTCACCGTATCCGACGACTCGCCGTAATGGTCCACCACATGCAAGTGGCCGTGAGGACCGATCCTGCCGAGCTTCTCATCGAACTGCATACCTCCTTCAGGCCATGCCGGGTTGATCGGGGAGGCTTGTGAGGCGACTTCGTCACTCATGAACCCCCCTTCACCGGGAGAATCGATGTGAGAGGTTTCCGGAATGGAAGCAGCGGTTTCAATTGCGGGCGCTTCCGCCACCGGTTGCGACTCGGCGGGCAAGGCTTCGGTGGGATGCGTGGAAGTATCATCTTGAGGGGTTAAGGTGTCGGTCTCAACAGGGGACGTGGCTGAATCGGCCGGGGCCGTCCCGCTGACCGGTTGAGCGCCGCCCGTCGATGACGCGGTCCCCGTGGCTGCCGAAGATCCGGATGTTGGGGTGGTGGTGCCGCTATGCTCATCTCCGGTCGATACAACTCCGGCGTCAGTTCCTGTCGTGGAGGAATCATCCTGTGCCGAACCCGTTTGGCCTGAGCCCGCGGTCCCCTCATCACCTCCCGGCTGGGAAGCTCCGCCCGAGGGGGAATCATCGCCGGCGGAGACAACTCCACCGTTGTCCCCGGTCCCGGAAGCATCGTCCACACCCGAATCCGTTTCGCCCGATACCCCCGGTCCTTCCTCGGGCGTTGTGGAAGGCCCCGTTAGGGAGTCCTGCGTAACGTAGGCATCGTCTCCCGCACCCTCGATAAGCGATGCGTCGTCGCCGGTGGAATCCTCCGGTATTGCATCACCCTCTCCGGCATTCAGCGATTCCTCCGCACCCGGTTCCGTCCCTTCCTGGGGTTGGGGCTCCCCGGCTCCGTTGCCGTCGTCCGTCGGGGGCGCTGCAGCATTGTCGCCGCCGGCCTCCATCGTCGCAGCGGCTTCCGCCGCATCCTGCCCGCCCGCTGCGTCCCACACCACTCTTCTTTCCAAAAGTACAAGGCTGTCTTCTTGGTCGAGAGCTCCTTGGTCGTAGTTCGGGACTGTTATCCTACGACGCCGAGCGCTTGACTCGGACTTCTCTTTTGCGGATTCGAACCAACGAGTCAGCTTGGCCATGTTGCCTCCTCGATTAGGTGGGAACCTTCCAGGATCCCATCGTTAAGCGCCGTCGAGGAGAATCTCACAGCTAAGGGCTTTATGTCCCGGAACCTCTTCGCTGAGGCGCATTGTGTCGTCGGCAGTTAGTTTTCCGTGCCCATTAACGTCCCTATCATGATTATGATGGTGCGCGGTAAGCGTGTCAAGAGAAAAAAATCCTTTGAAAAAGCGACCTTATTCGTTCACTTGGTTTACGTTAAGCAAGAATCATACCGGATGGAGAACGATCGGTCGCGTTCCCTTCTTTCCATTGCGCATACAGGCCTGAATCCCGGCCCGGCATCCGTTGAAGCGGTTACCCTCCCGTGGTCCCCTGTGAACGGCGGAGACCATTCAAGGGTTAGCGGTTTGAAAACTCATGGGTACTGGGCCGCGTTGCAGCCTTCCGTGACGTTGTGAGTCGTCGGCCGGACCGCCGTGTTCATCCAACAGGCTCATCTCTTACGACCCGTGCTACCCCTTTCAAAATCTCGGCCGATTCGGCTATAGTATTACCACGCAAAGAATCGGGGAAGCCGAATGGGCAAACGGATAATCATTCAAGACTTCGTGACGGACGTTCGAGACGGTGTTAAGGAAGCCGTATTGATGGACAAGTACGAGCTTTCCCGTAAGCAGCTCATGCGGACGTACGAGAAACTGCTCGATACGGGCCAATTGCTTCCGAGAGATCTCGAAGACCCGCTTGTCGGCTTCGAGGCCACCATTGAATTGGCCGACACATGTCGGGAGTGTGGCTCCCTGTTGTTGGCGGACACCAAGGAATGCCCCCTTTGCGGAACGTTTCGAGACTTGAACGAAGCGCCCTCGGCCGGCAAGAAGACCACGGCGGGCTCAACCGCCGCTGGTCCCGGTTCATGGCGGAATCGCAAACCTACGCGGAAGCGGGCGGATACCGTGCGGCCGACTCCTGCGGACGCCTACATCGAACCGCCCACAGAAGGGGATTACGGCGAAATCCAGCTTACGGAGGAATTCCAAGACCTGGGTAAGGAGATTCGACATACGGCCCCGCCGCCATCCCATGGCCAAGTCGCCGAAGAGTCGGAATCGGGGACTGGCCCCTCGGAAGCCGGCTCCCTCTCCGATTCCGGAACATTTCTATTTGAGGCCCCCGACTTTCCAAATGAGCCGGAGTCCGGTGAGGTACCCTCCCAGCCGCCTGGGGAGGCTGCCGAACCGGGAATTAGAGGCAAAGCAGAGCCCGATTTGGACCTTGAATTCGACATCGTTCAAGATGTATCGGAGAGGGGGAACTCCGAAATCGGCCCAATGTCCGCTGAAGGCAAAGTATCCGGCAAAGCCCCGGCATACGGCCCGGAACCCAACAAGGATTTGGTTCCCGCTACCGGCGAATCGGACGAGTTCGAGTTCTTTACGGCGCCGCCGCCCGAGGCCGGGAACAAACCGGAGGAGAATGGCGGTGCGGTAGCCGAAGCGGAATCGAAGCCCCGTCCTAAGCCGATGGATCCAGGCGAGAAGAAGACCGCCAGGGCGCGTTCGTGGGCCCTCCCGGCGGCTGCCGGCGTCGCTGCGCTGGTGTTGGGTCTTGTCGGAGCAGGATTGTATTCGGGTCTTATTCCCTCATTCCTGGATTCCGGGGCCGCCAACTCGGTCCCGCCCCCCAAACCGACCGTGGAAAAGAACCGGCCCAGGCCGGGGGAAAGCAAAGTACCCACCCCCGGAGAGGAGAAGAAACGTGCTCCGGATGCCGCAGCGACCGCTCAACCAATCGACAAGCCTCGGCAGGCGACATCGGCGGTGTCCGTAACCCCGACTCAACCTCCCACAGGGCCGACCGATCCCGTCGTTGCAGTTTCCGATAAGTCTTCAAAGGCCCCCGAGTCAGGGGCCGCGATGGGGGCTTCGGACCCGGGGCTGAAGTCCACGCCTCCACCCCAACCCGGCTCGCCCAAGTCGGTCGACAAGCCTGCGCCCCCTCACGAACCCTCCAAAGTCCGTACTGTCGAAAGGGCGACGGTTTCTACCGCCCCGGCAAACGGAGACCGATCCCCAAGTCCCGAAGCGCCCCGAGGGACGGACAAGACCGGAGCCGCCGTTACGCATAACCCGCCGGTCCCCTCGAACCCGTCTGCCAAGGGAAGGCCTGAACCCGTAGTCATGGGGAAGGATGGAGAACCGGAGCAGAAGG
>JAZDOF010000894.1:0-3733 GCA_043799015.1 Pseudomonadota bacterium
GGCGTTAAGTTCCGCCAACCGCGGCCCCGAGGGGTGTATGCCCAGATGGATGAGAAAGCGTTTGGCGGCTTCCTCCTTGGAGAAAAGTTCGAGGATGCGTCGGGTAACGTACGCTCTACAACCGGGTTGAAACGGCCGAACGGTCAGGTTGTCCCAAAAAGCCAGGGAAAAGACCTCCTGCTCCGGCATGTCCTTGGGAAGGAGCCGGACATGTGTCTGCGATAGCCCCGCGATAAGGGCGGCTTTCAAGCGCCGGCGCCCGATCACGGGCCGCAGTCGGCCGCCGGGCCCCTCCTGGAGGAACGGAGCGTTGAGAATCCCGATCGACTCAATGGATTTTACCAAAGGTTGCAGGTCCGCAAAACAGGGTATGAGGAATGTTGCATCCTCAATATCTACGTCCGCGGGATCAATCATGATCCACAAGGGATCGTCGTGAAATTTCACTATAGATTTCCGCCTCATCGGTCTTGCCGCGCTTGGTACATCCCAATGCCATTATCCGGCACTTGCGGGCAAGCTCCCGCCGCGCGGCCTCAAGATACTCAGGCCTGAGCGCGGGGTTGTCAATGATCTTTAGTATGGCGGCAATCCTGTACCGATCAATTGCCGGCACCGCCCGGGACAACTGATTCCAGGCGCCGGCGTGCTTGACGACCAATGGCATGTCGACGAAATCAACCTCATGAAACGCGGTTATCCTCAGCCACAGGTCGTAGTCCTCGGCCGCGGGCAGTGATTCATCGAACCACCCTACCCTGTCGAGCAATTCCCGCGACAACATCACCGACGATGGGCTGATGAGGCACCGCTCCAACGCCCGTTCGAAGAACCGGCCCCCCTGCTTCCGGTGATACGCCTTCTGGGGCATCACCTTGCCGTCCATCATCCAAATTTCATCGGTGTGACGGACAAAGGATTCCTTCTCCTTG
Source organism: Pseudomonadota bacterium (assembly GCA_043799015.1). Classification (GTDB taxonomy): domain Bacteria; phylum Desulfobacterota; class Desulfomonilia; order Desulfomonilales; family Desulfomonilaceae; genus JAZDOF01. Next base: position 933 of record JAZDOF010000894.1, read on the forward strand.
GCGCCGGCGGTCTGGTGAAAGAGCTTTTCCGGCATCCATTCATCGTCCGAATCCAGAAACGCGACGAGTTCCCCGTTTGACGCCGCGATGCCCGCGTTTCGCGCGGCCGACACACCCCGGTTTTCCTGACGAAGAACCCTGATGCGCCCCCCGTAGGTGTCCAGGACTTGTTGGGTATTGTCCGAAGAGCCGTCGTCCACCACGATGAGTTCGAAGTCGTGGAACGTCTGGGCGAGGACTGAATCCACGGCCCGGCGGATGACACCGACGCGGTTAAACGTGGGAATGATTACGCTGACTAGAGGCATGGGAAATATTCAACGAAGGACTATCTATTTTGACACACCTGCAAGATGTGGTATTTCATCCCCGCATCCTTGAGAGCGAATAATCCTAATGGTTTCTTATGTTTGCGGCGGTTGATTCCCGGCCTACAGAGCCGGGGCGTCCGGGTGTCCGTCCCACATGGCGCTGGAGTTCCAACGGGTCCGCTCGTTTCCTATACCGCCACCGCTTGAGTCCATTTCTTGTGGTGAGCCGCCGGTGCAGGAATCGGCACGGTCACAAGAAACGGCAGTGCGTCGGCATTGTTCGGGTCCAGCATCACCAGATCCAGCGAGCTTGGTTCAGGGATCTCATCGCCGTCCTCAAGCATGCCTTCCACGTGAAAGGCAAGCGCCTCATGAGCCATATTCCACGCTTCTTTCAGGGTCGCACCGGCAGTGATACATCCCGGAAAATCGTGAAAATTGACGCTGAAGTCACTATCCGGGTCTTTTCTCAGAAGGGCAACATACGTGGGCATGTTATACTCCTAATAGAGCGATGCCTGACTGTCGCTCGATGTGACGAATGGTTCCCATGGCAAGATCCTTCCTTGGATGGGGGACCGTCACCAGATCGGGTTTTGTGGGATGCCTGAATTGGATGTGAGATCCTTTTTGGCGAACTTGATACCACCCGTCTTGAATTAACCGTTTAATCACGTGCCGGCTAGTCAAGAGTCATACCCGTTTCACGAAACCAAAGCCGATCAAAGGGGGATTGGTCACGATGGCCGAGAGAAATGCCCGGGCCATCGGGTTTGCCTCCGCCGTATGACATGGTATAACATGCTATGGCACAGTTGGACCACAATGATGCGTACTAATTCTTGAAGCACGCAGCACGTTCCTCGGCATAAATCATGCCCGCTGCTTCTATATCTTGACGAATTGCGGATTCGAACCGGCCCCGCCAGCCCCATGCCTCCATTAGCAGTCTGGAAAAATGTGGGGCCCCGCGAGCCGACATACCAGCAGCGAACTTGGCATAGTACCGGTCCGTCGCGTCCGGAGTCAGTATGTTAAAAGCTTCGCGGTCCGTCAGGGAGCTCACTACTTTTAGGGCGAGGGCGGTCGGTTGATCGAGGTCTTTGAAAGTATCAAGGGCTTTGCCGGCTGTTTTTCGAACCGAGACCAACTTTACCGGTCCACCGGGCCGGCCGTACGCGAGGGTCCACATGTTCAAGCGTTCATCGAAAGCATCCACGGCCTGTTTGAGGTGAACCGCAAGCGCCCGTCCCATGGGATCCACGATTTCCGCGGCCCACATCTCCGAGAGCCTCTCTTTGATGGCCTTCTTTCTCTGCAAAAGAGGCTCAACTTTCGCTCCATCGGGCAGGGCTAAGTGCGAACTGAGTTGTACGCCGTCCAACTCGGGCAGGAAAGGGTCGAACAGGAAATCCGACTCCAGTGGTATGAATACCCGTGGCGCTTCATGTATTTTAGGCCTCATATCGGGCATTTATAGCCTCACGTCCGGCATAATTCCGCCTCATTTTTTCGAACTCACCTGCGTATGCCATCAATTCGTATTCGCCATCAAGGGTCTTGGCCGACGCGGATAGCGGCTCATCCGAAAGCTCTAATTTGATTCTACGAACTTCCAGTTGTTCTTTCAATCGGGACAAGATTTCGTGGTTGGAGTGCTGCTCAGTCGCTATTCGTTCCCTCAACTCCACTATGCGACCTTCCCGTATCAGGTCGTCTCTGTCCTTTCTCAGCACGTCCAATTGGGACCCCAGACGTTTCTTCTCCGCGGACAGCAATCCGATCCTTGTTTCGAGATATTCCAGCACGGATACCGCGTCGTTGATTTCCGCCAAGATCCCAGCGCGTGTCACAAGCAGACCGGGGCCTTCGGTGGAGCCGTCGGAGACCAACGCTTTCCTAGTCTTTTCTTCGACGCCCTGTAATTCATGGAGCTTTTGTCGCAGCGAAGCCCGGCACTGGTCTCGGTCCGCTTCAAGATCCGAGAACAGAGTCCGGAGTTCCTCCATTACGGCACGCCGTCTCTTGATTTCACCATCGAGAAGCGCCTCCGGTGATGGGTCGGGAATAGGTTTACCCGACCTGAAAAGATTCAAAAAGCGCGCGATCAGTTTAATCAAGCACATGCCCGGTCACTCCATCGACGGCGATGAGTTCGAGCTTCAGGCCCGAACCTTATAACTTTGAATTCGGTGAAACGGAAGTCGTCTCAGCGGCCGTCACCGATGCTTCAGTCTTTGCCGGCAAGCCAAGTCCGTGACCTGTCGATCTCCTTCTGAAGGCCTGCAAGTCGTAACGACGCAGCCTCGCAGGTCTTCACGAAGCCTGCCAGCTTTTCGGCGGCCTTGCCCTGCTTTGCTTCCCCTTCCTTCTTCTGTATTATTGCCGCCTTGATATCCTTTTCTATCTGGTCCATGAGTCGGCTGAACCTCGATATTATTTGCGATTTGAATTCGTCTTGGTCCGCTAGGACCCATGCGGTAATGTCCT
>JAZDOF010000897.1:0-10536 GCA_043799015.1 Pseudomonadota bacterium
GGTTCGGCATCCGCACCTTTATCGCGTAAGGATGGGGCCAGCTCTACGCCTGCTTCCGGGACATCGCTGAAGTGGGCCATAAGAATCCGGAATTCCTCATCCGTCAACGACAATTGACTAAACCCGACCGTGAATCCCCCAGCCGACTCATCGGACTTCACCCAGTCGATCTTCCCGTGACACGTCATTCGTTTGCCGCGGTCTTCGAGGAGGATGCGGAGCTTGACGTTCCGTCCGGATTCAAGTTCGATGGTGGACGGTGCCTGGATGCCGAATTGCAGCGCGATGTCGCTGTTCGCGATTGGCGGCGTAGAAGCGTACCGGCAATAGACGGGACCGTTTACATGTTTGTATTCCATTTTTTTCTCCTTTTTACCGGTGCCAAGGCTGGTTCCTTCGTTGCCTCCGCTCACTCGGAGAGCTAAGAAAAGCCGGTTCATTCCATAAAGGTAAGCTGCTCAGCGCGACCGTGCGTTGAACCCGGAAAATCAAACCACAAGGTCGCCAAGACACAAAAAAAAAATCAACATCCGGGACATCGCGTGCGTCGAGCCGTAACCCGGCCTTCTTGCGTCCTTATCATCCAGTTGGGCGGCAGCCGTCGCTTTCGGGCACGCTTTGCCTCAAATTCCTTAATATCGAAGTCCTGAGCGAGAGATCGGCCCATTTCATTTACCGTCTTTTCCGCGAGGGCCACGCACAGCATCACGTTATCGGTGGCGATTATCAGCCTTTGATACTCGCTCAGCTCGGCTTCGGGCTTACCAATCGATCGCTCTTTCGACCTATTCATGCGTTCCACCTTCCGTCAGACCGTGTCGTTCTCGGGCCGTAATTGGGGGATATCTTCGATCAACCGGGCCAATTCCATCAAATCCTCTTCGTGGTCGAGATGAATCCTTACGACGCGCCGTCCCCTTCGCTTCAACGCCTCGTAATCGCCAAGGGCCTGTGCGGCCTTGAGCGCGGAAAAACCATACGCTTGTCCGGGGATTGGAACGTCCACCGTATCGTCGGCCGTTATCATTATGAACAGACCGTTAGTGGGTCCGCCTTTGTGAAACTGACCGGTGCTGTGAAGATACCGCGGTCCGAAACCCAAGCTTGTCGCTGTCTTGTGACGGTCACGCAGCATCATTCGGACCTTTTGCAGGATTTGGCGGTTTTCTTCGCCGCTGCCTAAGAAGGCATTTATGGCCACGTAATCTCCGGGTCCCACCTGTCCCATGAAGTCCATAAGTCGTTGAGGCGTATCCGGGTCCTTCAATGCGATTCGCTCACCTGCGGGGAGGCCGCCCTCGAGCGCGTGAAGTTCGAGGAGTTTACGGGTAAGTTCCTTAGATTCCTGCACATTGGGTTGATCAAAAGGGTTCAGTTTAAGGATGGCCCCTGCAATGGCCGTGGCGAATTCCCACCGAAATATCTCTCGTCCCAAGTCGTAAGGGGAATGCCATCTCAATGTTACAACGGGATGCCCTGCTCGTTCCATCGAGGATACGAATTGGTCGTGAGTGTTGTCGTTGTCCATCCTGAGGTAGATGAACAAGCGGTCCCGCCCGTAGTTCTCGGGTTCTCCGTCCGTTTCTCCCGTTACCGGTAATACCCCTTTGCGCTCCTTTCCCGTGCTTTCCGCTATCAGTTCCTCCAGCCACGATCCGAAACCGGCGGCATTGGGCGAAATCACGAAGGTCAGCTTATCCATGTTTCGGCCGGATGCTTCGGCCATGATGACGCCAAGCCATACGCTGGGGTTCTCCAGTGCGGGCACGTCCGGACCTCCTCCCTCCATGGCTTGGGCGGCACGCATGAGAAGCCTTGGGATATCGGCGCCGATGAGGGCGGCCGGGACCAGTCCGAAATAGGAAAGTGCGCTGTATCTGCCTCCAATATCCGGTGGGTTAAGAAATACCTTTCTGAAACCGAGTTCCGCGGCCAGCTTGCCAAGGGCCGTCCCAGGGTCCGTTATGGCGACGAAACGTTGTCCCGCTTCGCCTGCCACGGCCTTTTCCACCTTGTCCCAGAAGTATCTGAACAGGGCCATAGCCTCAATAGTACGGCCCGACTTGCTGGACACGATGAATAAGGTGTGCTCCAAATCCAAAGAACGTTCAATTTCAAGTATGGCGGCCGGGACGGTGGTGTCCACGACCACGAGTTCGGGATATCCGTCGGCCACTCCGAGGCAACTGCGAAAAACTTCGGCCGCAAGGATGCTTCCTCCCGATCCTATGAGCGCAACGGTGGTAAAACCATCTTCTCGGACCGAATCGGTGAACGACTTCAGCCGCTCCGTTTCTCCCTGCATCACTCGAGCGGATTGCAGCCAGCCGAGCCTTCGGATGATTTCGCCCGCCGCCGCGGGTTCCTCCTTCCACACGGAAGGTTGAGACTCCCAAACGTTTTTTGCCAGCCGTTCCCTATCGCAATTCTGGAGCGCCTGTTCCACAGCCTGCTGAAGCTCTCCCAGGGACGCGGAGCGGTGACCCCATCCTCGAAGGAGCCGGGTCCTTCTTTTGTCTATACCCGCGTAGATATCGCGCATTGATTCGCAGGAAGCTCGAATACCTCTATCCAAGAGGGCTTCGCCCACGCGTAATAGATCCACACCCATGTCTTGAAGTTTCAGGAATATGTCCGCAAATTCCTCGACCCGTTCCAATAAGGGTGCCCCAGGCTTGCTGTGATCCAAGAAAGCCTCCAGGGTGGCGGGAGGCATGGCGGTGATGGTTCCGGGTGCTACCAGCGCATTTACGTAATAGGTGTCGATGAAAGCGGGGTTTTTCACGCCGGTGCTGGTCCAAACCAGTCGCTGAGGACGCGCCCCAAGGTTATTGAACCTTTCAAACGGTTCCTCGTCGAAGTATTTTCGGTAGGCAGCGTAAATCATGCCCGCGTTTGCGATGGCCGACCTCCCCAGAGCTTCCCAAGACATGGGGCGAAACATGGGGTCCACCACATCGTGCAATAACTCGTCCACGAGCACGTCCACCCTGCTTACGGTGATGGAAGCGACCGATACAGGGCCGGGCGGTTGACCTCCCCCTGCAAACCATTTGTCCAAACCCTCCATATACGCGGCAACTACGGCGTCATACTGCTCTCGGCAGGAAACAAGGGCCATGTTGAGATTGACGCCCTGTGCCAACAGATCAACGGCGGCTCGCAGCCCTTCTTCGGTAGCGGCAATGCGCACCATCAGGTTTGGCCTGTCCACGAGATCGAACAACCGAGCGGCACAAGTGCGAGTTCCCTCGGCGTCATAGGCGAGGTCGGGAGTGGCCCATACGTTGACGTACCCTTCCATGCCTTGGGTTTCCCGGTAAAGCGGCAGCAACAGGTCTGCGGTTTCACGCACGTCCGGTATGATGAGCCCTTCGAAAATGGATTTTATATCGGCCCCCTCGTCAACTAAGGCATGCAGGTCGTTATCATATGTGCGTGTTCCGTTTATGGCCTGTTCCAGGATGGCAGGGTTAGTGGAAACGCCTGAAATACCGCAATCATCTATCACCTTCTTCAAGTGTCCGGACCTGAGGATGTCTCGGCTCAGGTTGTCATACCAGATGGATTGCCCCATCTTGGATAAGCACTTGGACGAATTGGTCATTCAGACCTCCCTTTCGGTACGGATACCCTATATATTACCCTTGACCCGGATATTTGGCCAATATATAGTTTGTAAATAAGTGGTATTATGCATTGCGTTTGGTTAACCCGACGCGGTTGCGAAGGTGACCGTATGGACCTAAGTAAGTACCTTGAATTGCAGCAAAAAGAAATAGACAAACACAAGTGGATTGAATCCGAAAAGGCCGGCCGGGATCTCGGCGCCGAGGCCGTGATGGATTGGATAAGCAAGTATGCCGCTGTCTTCTCCGACCACTTCACGCGTAACTGTAACTCGGATAATGCCGCTTGATCTCAAGCTTCCGGGTGAGGAAGCCCCCCCGGTGATTGCGAATGATCTTCGTAACCGTCCGCCGTTCCGACCCTGAATAAGGTTCCCCCGCCGTACGACGAGAAAAACACGCGGCCCCCTAGCTGCACATCACGAAGTAGATTACCGGAGCTATTATGAGTCGGTAATAGGCGTAAGGCGCGAGAGACCACCGCTGGACCAAGCCGATGAACGTCTTGACCGCGATGGTTGCCGAAAGGAAGGACACCAGGAAGCCCGTCGAAAACAACAAGGCATCGGACCTTTCAAGCACGGGCCAGGCCTTCATCAGATCATAACCGGTAGCGGCAACCATAACGGGAACAGCGGCAAGAAACGAGTATTCGGTGGCCGTGGTCCGGTCAAGCCCGGAAAGAAGTCCGCCGATGATGGTTGAAGCGGATCGCGACATTCCCGGCCAAAGCGCAAGGCACTGAAACAAGCCGACCACGAAGGCTTGCCGGTAGGTCAGCTCATCCATGGACTTCGTGTTCGACAACGGCTTGTAACGCTCCGCGAGAAGTATTCCGATTCCACCCACGCCCAAGGCCAACGCCACGGTAAGCGGCGTGAAGAGATGCTGCTTTATCGTCTTGTGGGCGATTAGGCCCATAATCAGGGCGGGAATCGTGGTCGCGGACATGAGGAAAATCCCGCGCACACCTTTGAAGCCGGCGATGCTTGATCCACAATTGCCGGGTAATGGGATAAGCCCCAGAAAACGGTGCCGGTACAGCAACATTACGGCCAATATGGCACCGAGTTGTATAAAAACATCAAAGCACGAGGCCTTATTGCCGGTGAAATCAAGTAGTTCACCGGCAACGATCAGGTGACCGGTGGATGAGACCGGTAGGAACTCCGTGATTCCTTCAACTATTCCTAGAACAATCCCCAGAAATATGTCGTGCATGATATCTTCCCTGAACCGCTCCGCCCGAAGGGTGTGCCGAGAGGCGGCATTGCAGGCATTCCTACGGGACCGCGTTTCCCGCTGGGGGCGACCGAATCGCCCCCGTTGCCCCGTTCGGGCGAAGCCTTGGCCCGTCCCAACGGGGACGGCAAAGAGTTTACTGGGCCTTGAGCAACTCCACATCGAAAATCAACACGGCATTCGGAGGAATGACTCCGCCGGACCCTCGGCTGCCATACCCCATTTCCGGAGGAATGGTTATCATTGCGCGGGTACCGATCTTCATCATACCGACCGCTTCGTCCCATCCCTTGATGACTTGCCCCATGCCGATAGGGAACTTGATGGGTTCACCGCGTTCCCTGGAGCTATCGAAGGTCTTTCCGTTCGTAAGCTTTCCGATGTAGTGGACCGATACGGTTTGGCCCTTCGTGGGTACCGGGCCGCTCCCCTGTTGAATCACCTCAATCTTGACTCCGCCGGGAGTCGTAACGGCTTGCTGCGCTTCACAGGTCCCCAGGTTGACCGCGGCCAAACCCAAGGCGGACATGAGGATGAAAAAGCCGACTTTCATCATGGTTTTCTCCTTCCGTCAATTGGATGACGCCGTCTTCTTAGCAGGGCCGCCCGAAGCCGGCAAGAGGCCGACGACCCAACTCGCCGGCTACCCGGTAAAATCAAGCCGCAGCGCCGCAAAGATACGCGCTCTACAGAAACACTCCCGAATGTGACCATAGGTTTCAACCCATGGGGAAATCAGGACCGGGGCTACGACCTCATTTCACATTTTCACCGCCATGCCCGGCCACGGAGCATTTTCAGCCTCCGCCCCTCGGGCTTACAACGCAATTGACTTTTGCATTTATGACGAGTATCAAAGCTACCTGTGCGAGCCCTTTGCCGCAAGAGGTCCCCGGTGCCCCAGACAGCTCGATCCGTAGTCGTCTCCTTGATGTGTGCCACTCTGACCGTGATAGGTGTTTGCGGTACCGTACCGGCCCTGCACGCATCCGAAATCAAGATAAGATCGGATGAGCCGGTGTTGCAGCGCACGCAGACCGGCCCCACGCTGCCCGGTCCGGCGCCCCATAATGCTCCTACCGGCCCAAGAGGTCCCAGTATCAACATGCCTTCCGCCGCGGAAGCCGACGCGAGGCGAATGCTGCAAAAAAAGGCGGAGCTGCTGGAATCCCTGGAACCGCAAGTGGCCGAGGAAGCCCGTATCATGGAGACGCGCGTGCTCCACTTGGACATGGAGTCGGCATATCAGTGGCTGACGGAGTTCATGGTCGCCCAGCCTTTGAATTGCCCGAGAGCGGAGGCCGACAAATGGATCGACGCCATGATTTTTGCGACCGAGCGAAACGGGCTTCCCCTGTGTAAAGAAATCCTCGGCATCACTGCCTGCATTATAGCCATAGAATCCGGATTCAGGGCTGATCCGTACGCGGTGGACCGATCCTCCGGCAACAGTATGCCTCAGATGCTGGCGCGAGCTGAAGCGGACTTCCAGGCCAAGATGGGCCGATTGATGATGGTTCCGCCCATACCTACCCTCTATGAGGAGTACAAAACGCGATACCATGACAAAATAACGGCATGTCGCACCGAAGGCGAGGTGGACGCTATCGCACGCCGAATTGCGGATAACGTCAAAAAGGATTCGGAGCGGCTCCCGGATTTTCTGAAGCAAATTGCTCATAAGGGGGCGGAAAAGCTAAACAATGTCGTCCGAACAAAGGGATCGATGCAACTGAATTTCCCTAGGGCCCGTAGGCTCATGCTGGAGAGAGGGGAGAGATTCACGGATCGGGAGCTTATCGACTATATGTATACCGTCAGGGGGGGGGTTGACGTGGGTGTTGCCGCTTTGAAGCCCATGTTCGTTCAATACGCGGCTCATTATGCGGCCCCCGGGGACTTGTCGTGGCTGTTCTTCGTGGGAATGGACTATCATTACGGGCCGTTTTCCAGCAGGAATATGATGGAGCAGATCCGTATCCGCGACATGTCGGGACGTGAAATAACGCTCGACGGCGATTTCCTGTTCTATGACGAAGACGGGCTTCCCATGGAAAAGGAATCCCAAACCCTTGCAGCGGCCGTGGCGGCATTGAATCCCATAACGCGTGACGACGCCTTTCGAGCATTTCTTGCGGAAAAGGACCGGCACTATGTGTACACGGACGTGCATCTCCACCTGGCATCAGCTCATCGGGCCAAATTCGGAGAAACTGGTTTTGCCGTAATAGGGGACCTGTGGATGAAGCCGGAAGCTCAAATAAAACACGGCCATCTGTTCAAGACAAAGCACTACCTCAATAAACTCGACAAATATCTCAATAGCATACCGTGGGATTAAAGTGTCGTAAGGTGCGATGCCCGGGCTTTCAGCGGAGTACTGTCGACTTAGGCGTTCCCTCTGCCGTTACGATCCCGAATAAGGGAGGGACGTTCCTTGCGTCAACATAAAGGAGGGGCTGACGCCATGGGCATCATGAGCCGGTACCCTATCCGCGCAGGTAACCATTCACTTACGAGGGGGAAATTCCAATCTCAACGTGGGGCAGGCTTTCTAGCCTGCGAATCTTCTTAGTGCGATCTCGGCAGGCCGGCAAGCCTGCCCCACAAGAGTGAATGGTTACTCCGCGCAGGCCGGATCAACTTGACTTCAACGCCGCATCTGTGTCATTATTCTCATCATTTCCAGGAGAGGTTTTGCCCATGCACAAGATCGTCGTGTCGGCCTTAGCAGTACTATTGGTGTTTTCGGTTCTGCCCACAGGGGCCGATGACCGATCACAGGGGAAGGATTCGGCGTCATGGACCCAAACGGTAATGGAGGAGGATTCCATCCTGGCGAGTGTGCTGTATATCCCCTACCTCGCGGCCATGGTCCCGCTCCGAATGATTGAAGGCATTATTTTCCCCGTACCTGCAACACAGGCCGTTTCTCCCCCCGCGGCCCATCGGGCCCCCCACTAAGTGCTCCGTTTCCTATCGGTGACGTATTTCGAACAACGCCGGCAGCCCCGCCGGCAGTTTGGCGCCTACCCCTAATGAGGCGCGACCGTACTTATACAAAATATCACTAAGATCGGTCGGCCGTACGAGGGCCGTACCCGAACGCTGAATATCTTGAAGGTCATGGTTAACCGCTCTACCAGGGCTGCCGCCGAAGGCAATCCCCACGCTTCATTTCCAGAACGAGGGGCTGTCGGAAGCCGCGCCGGCCCCGCTCGGGTACCTTATGTACTCCACCACGTTCCGGACTTCGTCCGGCGGCGGCGGTGTCAACCTCGATACAATCCCCGTAACGGCGAAGTTCAGGACCATGCCCACCGCGCCGATGCCTTCGGGACTGATTCCCAAGCACCAGCGGTCTCCACCCAAGAGCGCGGTGCTACAGATGTAGGTCCCCGTGAACGCGGTGCCTGAGATCATCCCGGCGATCGCGGCCTCTCGGGTGGTGCGCCAGGAGAAAATCCCCAGCACGACCACGGGAAAGAAGGAGGCGGCTGCGAGCCCGAACCCGAACGCAACCATTTGGGCCACTTGGGCGGGCGGGTTGAGTGCGAAATAACCGGCGATGCATATGGCGGTGCCGATGGCGATACGGCTGACTATCAACTGTTGTCTTTCGGAAGCGCCCGGGTTGATCAAGCGATAGTAGAGGTCGTTGGAAGCTGCGGAACCGATTACCAGGAGCAACCCCGCCGCTGTGGACATGGCGGCGGACAGGCAACCGGCCGCGACCAATCCCGCCGCCCAATTGGGGAGTCCCGTGATCTCCGGGCCGGCTGGAACGATCATGTCCGAGTCAATGTAGACTTCGTTGGAGTTATCCGTTGGCCGATTGGAAACCAATGCTTCGCCCTGAGGTCCCCGCGACCCGGTAAAGGCGGGTTTCCCGATGAAGGGGGCGCCTGGGCGGTACTGGATCTTACCGTCCCTATTCTTATCCATCCATGCGGTGAGCCCGGTTTTCTCCCAGTCGTGGAACCAAGCCGGGGCTTGCGCGTAAGACGTGTCGTGCATCCCTTCCAGAACCGCGTACCGAGAAAAGGCAGCCAGGGCAGGCGCCGTGGAATATACTACGGTCACGAACAAGAGGGCGTAACCCACGCTCAAGCGGGCAGCGGCGACCGTTTGGACGGCATAGAACCTTACGATAATGTGGGGTAGCCCTGCCGTGCCCACCATCAAAGCCAAAGTGACGCTGCACATATCGAGCATGCTCTTCTTGCCGGGCCCGAAGGGTGACGTGAATTCGGCAAAACCAAGGTCACGATGGATCTGATTGAGCACCTCCAGCAAGTACTGCCCTCCATGGGGACCGTCCGTGACGGCCATACCCAAACCAAGCTGGGGCAGGGGCTGTCCGGTGATTTTCATGGAGATCGCCGCAGCGGGAACCACATACGCCACGATGATGAGCGCGCATTGTGCCGCCTGGGTGGCGGTAACCCCTTTCATCCCCCCTACGGCAGCGAACAGGAACACTATTACCATGCCGATGATCACCGCCGTATCAATCCCCACGCCGAGGAAGCGACTGAAAACTATGCCGACCCCCCTCATCTGCCCGCACAAATAGGCGAACGAGACCAGGATGGCGCAGACAAGCGCGACGACGCGGGCACCGTTCGAGTAGTACCGATCCCCTACGAAGTCCGGCACGGTGAACTTGCCGAATTTTCGCAGGTGCGGAGCCAGCAGCAAGGCAAGCAGCACATATCCGCCGGTCCAACCCATTAAATAGACCGAGCCCGAGTAACCGGAAGAAGATATGATGCCGGCCATCGATATAATCGACGCGGCACTCATCCAATCGGCCGCGGTTGCCATTCCGTTGAACACCGCCGGGACTCCGGGACCTGCAACATAGAAGCCCCTAGCGCCCACAGAGCGCGCTCTCCATGCCAACGCGGCATATACACCGAAGGTGATGCCCACTAAGAGATACGTCCAGATGTAGATAGACATGCGTCCTCGCTTCGGCCGGGGGCCTGCCTGAAAGGACCTCAACCCTGACGCCGGCTGCAACGGAGTAAGCAGCACAAAGGCTTTCGCGCCGAGGGATGCGCGAGTAATGATCCGGCATCGGCCCCAACAGCCCTTGGCTTATAGGTGGTTAGGTGGGTGTCAAATATCCGCCGATCCCGGGATGCTCCTTAATGGCCCCATTGCCGCATGGTGCAGTCTCCGGCCGGCTCTATTCATCCAGACCGATCTTCTTCTCCAATCGGTTCATCACGTAGCAATAAACGAATATTATTATTACGAAGCATAGCTCGGATCCCTGGGTGGCAAACCAGAACCCCAGCGGGATCCCGGCCGCGCTGATCCGGTTCAACGGTTCGACCAGGATGATGCCGAACCCAAAGGATACGAGTGCCCACATAAAGAGACACACCGCGACACAGTTCATCTGCGCGCGCCAATAGCCTACCAAATCCTTTTGCTTGGCCATCTTTCGTCCGCACCTTGGAAATTTACGGCGGGTCCGAGTACTTCACCCGTAAAGAATAGATGAATATCCCGTAAAACACCAGCATGGAATAACTATTCCCACGGGCACGCCGCTTTCGTTCCGACTACCGAATGATCCATCCCGTAACCATTCACTCTTGTGGGGCAGGCTTGCCGGCCTGCCGAGATCGCACTAAGAAAATTCGCAGGCTGG
>JAZDOF010000929.1:0-11884 GCA_043799015.1 Pseudomonadota bacterium
TGCCGACACCAAATAGAAGAGGTTTTCCAAGGACGCAAAGCCCAGGGCGGTGGAGGCGGAGTACACCACCCCATCCAAGGGTTCGTCGAATTCCGCATGCTTGTACACTGTTAGGCGGACGGTCGTGAATTTTACCACTTCTTCCACCACCGGCCCCACGATGCACACCAGAAACACCCCCATGCCGGTGAAAGGCCATTCGAGAATCATGGCCGGGATCACGGCAATCATGCCCATGACGAAACAGTTCCGTATCATGAAGAGAGGCTCGGGTTCTATTCGATCCTTCTTGTAGAAGTAGTAGAGAAAAAATAGACCCGGCGCAAAACCGAGAGCAGGTAGCAACAAAAGGACACCCGCGGCGGTCATGGCTATGAGACTCCTTTGGCAAAAGCTCGGAGCGATTGGGGGGTATGGCCGTGCAAACCGCTTTTCGCGTCGGGCGGAATCCGTAACCGTTCACCGGGAACGACTCTTGAATCCGAAAAGACCAAACCACGAAGCAAGACACGAAGAAGGCGTTGAAATGATACATGAACGCCTGTTGCCCCTCAATCGGCGTCCGACCCGGAATCAAAAAGCCGGATCGGCCGGAAGGTTTCTGAAGATTATTACCCTTTGATTTCTTAGTGCCTTTGTGTCTTCGTGGTGAACGATTACCGGAATCCTCCGAATTGGGCCGGTTGTTTCCTGATGCCGCCCTCGCCCGAGGTACTCTTGAAATGGCCGGCCGCTTAAGAAAAACCGCCGAATAGGTAGCCGCCGGACTAGCAACCTACCGAATTGTTGCCTATCTCAGAAACGACGACAAAACCGACCATCGGTAACAGGCCGATATGAGCCGGCTTAACGGATCGTCGTCCCCTTGGCACGGTCTTCGCATCTTCAAAAGGACGGCCGGTCCGAGGCTATGAGGGACCGACCGAGTATGAAGCCCTCCTTTTGCGAGGTCAAGTCCCTCGTGCCGGGGCGTCGGTCATTACGATCGGATTCCTGTTAAGGTGTCCGGAAGACCCATTAACAAAAACTAACCAGCAGTGCGCGCTGTTCACGCCCAAACGCGTCCAGAGCCCATTCCCCCGCGCATGACAACGGCTGTACATGAGCCGCCCGCCGGTATTAACTGCGGGAAGACAAAAAGAGGTAATCGTTCACCGCGATAGATAAGGAATAAAATGGAGATCAATTTGAGGCCTTCAAAGCGGGTGAATTCCTTGGACCCGGGCGATGAATCGTCAAGGTCGATTGAATTTCATGACCGCAGTTTGGTGAATCACATGGATACGAGAATAGATCGTCTCGAGCTGAAAGTCCTGTATGATATAAGCCGAATTATCGGTCAGGCGTTGAACTTGGATCAGACGCTGGAAATGATCCTCGGGGTCCTATCGGAATACCTGGCCATGAAAAGAGCCACCATCACGCTAAAGAACGACGACGAAGAGGTGCTTGCCATCCGTGCATCTCACGGATTGCGTCCCAAAGAGAAAAAGAAGGGAGTATATCGGCTTAACGAAGGCGTCACCGGATTGATCTTCCGTAAGGCCGAACCTTTCGTTGTCCCCGATATAAGCAAGGAACCCTTGTTTCTTAATAAAACCGGTTCCCGTAAGATCGACAAGGGCCGGATAGCGTTCATCGGGGTGCCCATAGTGCTCAACGGCAAAGCGGTAGGGGTACTGAGCGTCGATCGTCTGTTCGATGAAGACGTCTCTTTCGATGAAGACATCAGATTCCTTACCATATTGGCCACGCTGGTCGGGCAGCTCGTCAGCATCAATCGCCAGGTGAAGGTCCGTGAAGAGAATTTGATCAAGGCCAATACCTCTTTGAAGGCCGAGTTGTCGGAAAAAAGCAAGAATTTCTTCGAAGTCGGGACGAGTCCGACCATGTTCGAGGTCCGGCAATTGATAAGGAAAGTGGCCCCCACCAGGGCCGGAGTTCTTCTCTTGGGCGAGTCGGGTACGGGAAAAACTCTTGTCGCCCGGATAATCCACGAAATGAGCGGAAGGGCGCGTGCTTCATTCGTGAAGGTTAACTGCGCGGCCCTCCCCGATAATCTGTTGGAGTCGGAACTGTTCGGATACGAAAAGGGAGCCTTTACCGGTGCGGCGGACTGCAAGATGGGCCGAGTCGAAGAGGCGCACAACGGGACCATATTTCTTGATGAGATAGGGGAGCTCGCCGTGCCCCTTCAGGTCAAACTCCTCCGATTCATTCAGGAACGCGAGTTCGAGCGATTGGGGAGCACGAAGACCAGAACCGTCGATGTGAGGATAATCGCGGCCACAAACCGCGACTTAAGCGCGGCGGCCGCTGACGGCACTTTCAGGGAGGACCTGTACTACAGGTTGAACGTATTCCCCATAAGAGTTCCTCCGCTGCGTGAAAGAAGAGAAGACATTATACCCCTCGTGGATTTCTTTCGCTCAAAAATATGCAGGGAGTACGCGAGCGGACTTGGATTCACGGCACCCGCTCTGGAGGCACTGGAACACTACGGTTGGCCCGGCAATGTGAGGGAGATGGAAAACCTCATCGAACGATTTGCCATAATGTTTGACGACGCAATGATCGACCTCGGCGACCTGTCGCCCTATCTGACGCTTGCGGCAAAGCATGGCGGGGCCTATGACGGCCGGCCCACCGGATCTTTAAGGGAGCGGGAGAGACAGGACGTGCTGGTTGCTTTGGAGAGAAACAATTGGATACAATCCCACGCGGCCGAGGAATTGGGTATTACGCTTAGACAAATGGGCTACCGAGTGAAGAAGTACGGCCTCGAGGATTTCGTAAAAGGGAAGAGACATACCGGCACTGTGTGTTAGCGAATCATTTTCGAATTATTTTTTCCCCGCGCCGCGGCATTCCCTAGGCCGTCGGCGGTATCGCCGGACATGGCCCTCGATGGCGCAATGTCGGGCTTGCCTTCAAGCGGAGTATCGGCAATAATGTATCTATGGGTTTGGAGGGGAGCCCGGGATAATTGCGCTTGATTGGGACCACGGACGGAGGTCGCTAGGGGGCAAAATGGTGAATTTTATGGAAGCTCCGGGGCTCTCGGAGGGAGGGGCGGTGTTGCGCCGCTATGAGGCCCATGTCGATCTGCTGTTTAGACATGCATGGCCGGCTGTTATCGGCGGCTTGGTTGCCGCCGCGTTTTTGGTCGGGGGGATGTGGGATAGGTTTCACACTTCCGTACTTCTCGGTTGGCTGGGGATTTATGGGGCGCTTCAAGTGCCTCGCCTCTTCATCTTGTGGTCGGCCGAGCCTTTCGGCGTGGAGGCTCCCGGCACGATTCCGAGGGCGCGAAGATTCGTAACCTTCACGTTCTTGTCGGCCTCCATGTGGGGTCTGGCGGGCCTGCTGTTCTTCAGTTCCGCTTCCACAGCTCATCTCATGTTTCTCGCCATCGTCATAGCTGGCGTTTGTTCGGCCGGATCGGTCGCGTACGCCCCGGTCACGGGCTGTTATGTGGGGACTATCTTGATCATTCTTACCCCTATTGGAGTACGCTTTTTTGCGGAAGGGACGGGGCACGGAATAGCCATCGGTTGCTGCATAGTCCTGTACGCGGTCGTGCTTCTCACCACCGCTGCAAACACGCACGAAACGATCCGCACGTCGATCGGCCTTCGGTTTGACAACGAAGAACTCATCACCCTCCTCACGGACGAAAAGGAAAAGGTGGAGATACTCAATAGGGGCTTGGTTCAGGAGGTCGCGGAGCACAAATCCGCACGCAGAGCCCTAAATCAGGCGCGTAATGAGCTCGAAGCCCGAGTTCATGAGCGAACGGTCGAGCTGATTCGGTCCAATGAACGCTTGTGCAAGGAGGTGGAGGAGCGAAAGCAGACCGAGAAGGCCCTACGCGAAAGCCAAGCAGGTTATCGTATGCTTTTCGACAACGCCCCTCTCGGGATTATCACCTGCGATCGGGAGGGAAAAGTCCTGGAGGCCAACTCGGCCATGCTTGCCGTCATGCGCTTTCCGTCCCCCAAGCAATTGGCGGAAATGAACCTGTTGACCGATCCGATCTACGCTTCTTCAGGGATAGCGGACGACGTCGGAGAAGTGCTGGAATCGGGCAAGGGAAAGGTTTCCGAACACTGGTGCCGGCCGGATAGGGATGATCGCATCAAGCTGCGGGTAAACATTGTCCCGGTCCGTGATCAGGAATGGGGTATCGTCGGGGCACAGGGCATAGTCGAGGATATCACCGCCCAGGTTCGATTTCAGGAAGAGCTGAGAGAAGGCGAGGCCCGCTTCAGGGCCGTTTTCGAAAATGCCCAAGACCTTATGTTCGTAAAGAACACGGCGCGGGAGTATACTCACGTGAATTCGTCGATGCTGGAAACCCTGGGGTTTTCCTTGGACAAAGTCCAGGGCTTTCGAGACGACCACATTTTTTCACCTGAAGAGGCCAAGCACATCGACTTGCTGGAGCACCGGGTTCTCGAGGGAGACACGGTGGAAGCCGAGTATACCATAACCTCCGGCGGTCTGCCCGTAACCCTCAATTGGATCCGATTCGCTCTGAAGGACCGTTCCGGAGCGGTACTCGGCATTTGCGGTATCGGACGAGACGTTACGGCGCGGCAAAAACAAGAACCCTCCACCGCGGGACAACACCAGTACCATTCCCCACGCATGAGCGAGACTCATGAAAGAATCAGGCTGGCTGCGGAGTCAAACAGCATCGTCCTCTTTCTCGGCGAAAGCGGCAGCGGCAAGGACTATTGGGCCCGGCGACTCCACCTCTGTTCCAAGCGATCCGGGAGGCCTTTCCTTGCAGTCAATTGTGCGGCTCTCTCGGCTCAATTGGTGGAGTCGGAGTTGTTCGGCCACGAAAAAGGCGCCTTCACCGGTGCCCTACGGCGCAAGCGCGGAATCCTGGAACTGGCCGACGGTGGCACGCTCCTCCTCAATGAGATGGGCGAGCTTCCTCTCCAGCTTCAAGCAAAGCTGCTCACGTTTCTCGATACGGGGTCCTTTTTCCCGGTAGGCGGCGAAAAAAACATAAAGGTGGATGTGCGTATCGTGGCCGCAACCAACCGAGACCTCCTGAAAGAGGTGGAAGCCGGCACCTTCCGAGGGGACCTGTTCTACCGGCTGAACGTGTTTTCCATCACCATCCCCCCGCTCAGTGAGCGAAGAGAGGACATTCCGGGAATAGTTGAACATCTACTCGAAATGTTGACTAAGCGACTCGGACTTCCGGCCGCTCCGAAGACGGATGTGAAGGCCATGCGCATGCTGTTGAATCATGCCTGGCCCGGGAACGTGAGGGAATTGCGTAACGCTCTGGAGAGGGCGATGATAGTCGGGGACAAGGTGCGTATTATGCCCGGCGATCTTGGCCTTCCGGTCGCCGATGAAGAAGTGGAGACGGTACGATGCCATGATGGGGCATTCGCGTTCCGGCTGGCAAACGGTTTTTCTATGGCTGCGGTATTGCGAGAAGCCAAGACATGGATGTTGGAACAGGCCCTTACGCGCAGCGGCGGGCGCGTGGATGAGGCGGCGAACATGTTGGGCATCTCACGCGATTCGATGAAACACCACATGAAGACATTGAGAGTCCGCAGGAATTGCTGAGCGTTTTTGCACATCGAGGGATAAAAAACACCGACGCACAACCTATTGTAATAAAAGATTATAATGCCTACAACCGTTTTTTTCGGGGTGCTTTCCACCCACCATCTCCTCTAATCCGGCTTTGTGGTACTAGGGTTCCCGAAAGTGCGGAAGACCTGCAAGTAACCGTTCTGACGTCACTATCCCGTCTGCGTCCCCTTAATGCCGGTTCTTGGCACGGAAACTGCTTCTTATTAGGGCAATCCTTGTAATGGATGGTCGCCTCGGCCCCTCTCAACAACAGCCCGAGGTGACCAATGTCTCCCCTCTTGAGGATGGAGCCACGGCAAGGAAATTAACTTTCATCGTTGAAGGGGGCGTTCTGTACAAGAAAATGACCTGACGATGGGTGGCATGGCTTAGGAAGCTGCTCAGACCACAGGTAAGCGGGTCCCGCCGGGTTCGATCAAGCATCGTACAAACCGAGAAAAGAGGGCCTGACTGGGGTGAGCGAGGCCGTTAAGGACAGCATGAGGCGGCCGTCGCAAAAGGCAGGGTACTTTAGCGATCAGCTATGTTCGGAGGCCGACGCCGGGCGATTCGTCGCGGCGATACTCCTTTTGACTTACTCCCTTTCCAAATCTTTGGAACGACAGACAGGGGGTAAGGGAGTCGGCCAACGTGGAACGCGGTACTTTGTCGGGCCGACCGGTTCAACCGTACATCATCAGCAATCATCTAATGGGGAGTTACCGATGAGAACAAGGACTACGGTTATAGGGACAATCATTTTGACGTTGGTTATCGCCGGGGTCTCCTTCGCGGAGGAATCGGCGTGGAAGCAGACGATCAACCGGGCATCGGATCTTTATCGTCAGGGGAAAAAGACCGAAGCGCTTTCGGAAGCCTATGCGGCGCTGGCATTTGCCCGAAAGACTTACGGGGGGAACAGCATTAATGCGGTCAAATCCCTGGAGCTGGCGGCGGAGCTGAACCAAGCTCAAGGGAATTATGGGGAAGCCGGTCGGTTGTTGAACGCCGCGCTTACAATCCAGGAAAAGACCATCGGTCTATCGGCCCCGAGACTCGTGAAAACCATTTGTTCGTTGGCGAAGGTACATGCCGACCAAAACTCTCTGTTCGAGGCTCGGGCATTGTATCTTAAGGCGCTCGCCCTGTGCGAGGAACAAGGACGGGGGAACACCCCTACGGCCCTCGCCCCGATGATGGGGTTGGCGAAGCTGCAAAGGAGTTGCGGCAAGGACGCAGACTGCAGACGCTCTTGCGAACGTATGCTCGGCATCTGTCATGCGTACAAGAAGTATCAGCCGCCCCTGGCGTTGCACATCTCGGAGGCGGAATCCATGCTGGCGGAAATCTCGAAAGCCGGTAAACCGGTTGCAAAGAAGGGCATGACCGATCCGGCCAATCTTTAGAAAGAAAGATACCGTTACAGACTGTTCGTTTGATGAGGGAATCGGACTGCAGGGGCGACCGTAGGTCGTCTCTGCAGTCGGACGGGCGGCGTTCAAACTGCGATCCGGTGGAGGACGGGTTGAGTGGATAGCCCCGAGAGGCTCTCAATCCGTTTCTCCCACGAGAATGAACGCGGACCAAAAGAAGGGGTGCTCATAGCCGGCGGCCCGGATCTCCTTGCGGGCGACATCGAGGGCCTCCAGCCTGGATTTTCCCTCCTTTCGATGCTTGAAAAAGCGTTCCACGAGCATGATGGAGGAGGACTCGGCCACGGACCAAAGGCTCATCAAAACAGACCTGGAACCCGCGTACTGAAATGCGCGTCCCAGACCCATGGTGCCTTCGCCGGCCAGGTGCCGTCCCAGTCCGGTCTGACAAGCGGTAAGGGCGACCACGTCGGCGTTGAGCTTGAGACCGATTACTTCGGACAACCGAAGAAAACCCTCGCGTACCGAACCTGACTCCGGCAGGCTCAACGCGAGGATGGGCTCCTGTATGCCTGGAATATCATTCCCGAAATATCCGTGGGTGGCAAACACGATTGATCGATAATCACCCAACGGTTTCTCCAACAATACCTGCTTTGAGGCTTTGTCGCCCAGGAACAGGTCGGAGCGGGGGCCGTACATGGTCGCCAACGACTTGGCCAATGTTGATGTGAGCGGAAGACGAGGAAATTCCAGGCCGATCTCTTTAGCAATCGACATGAGCTCCGTGGGCAGGTGGGCGGTTTGCTCCCGGACCCGAGCACCTTCCACATCCTTCACTCGATTGTCCTCCGGGGAGAAGATCGGGTCCGCCATGACGAGCAGCCTGTCGCCGAAGGACCGCTTCGACTCGGACGACCGTGCGAGAGTGAGGGCCGTCACGGATTGGTAATAGCTTACCGGGTTCACGTCTCCCACATAGGTCAAGCCTGATGGAAAAGCCCCGAACTGCCCCTCGTTCCACGTCGCACGGCCGTCCGTGACGAGGCATTCGAAAGGCAGCAAAGCAAGGGCCCCGTCAGGGATGATAATAATGGGCGTGCCTTTCGGAACATCCATGAGAACCGCGGAAAGAAGCCGCTTGTATAGCGCGTGTCCCAGTGATGCATCGAACTCACCCAGCGCAACCCGTTCGAATGATCGTCTGAATTCGCGGATATCCTTTTCCAATTCTTGAACGTTCCAACGAAGAAAAAAGGTCTGGGCTATCTTTTTCCCTTTGATCAATTTTACGCCCACACCCTCGCCCAACACGTCGAATATGACGACGTGCTCTTCGGGTCTCAACGCGGAATCCTTCAGAGCAACCGGTTTGGGGTACTTGATCGCGGCGTAGGCTGAATGCTGCGCCCAAAGCATATTGGTAAATCCCTTTAGGTCTTTGTCCGCCTTTTCGATTTCCTGCGAATCGCGTCCGTGCTCCTCCGGATCCGATTCATTTGAAGTTTCCTGACGTTCCTGCTTTAATGAAGCCAACCGGCCGACAAGCTCGTTCTCCTTCTCGATGATTTCATGGGGCACATTGGAGTTTTCCCGGGCCCGCGTCGCAACGGCGTCCGTGAATGCCCTCGCACGAACGGCTTCGCTGGATTCGATGCTCTCTGCGGCATGATTTTGCTTCATCCGCACCCTTGTGAGTCCTCTGGCGGGTTCCAGCCTGGAAAAACCTCCGATCCTTACCTGAAAAAAGTTCCTTCTCTCTTCCGGAAGCATTGCAGACCGAATTTCCTCAACCAAGTTCATTCCCTTGGTATAATGATCCTCTGCCCGTTCATAGTCTTCTCTGTGTTCGCAGACCATTCCCAGTCCGGTGTACGCGGAGAACAGCGCGTTGATGTTTCCCGTTTTTTCCGCGTTGGCAAGAAGTGTACCATACAACGACTCCGCCTGCTCAAGGTCGTTTTTCAGGAGTCCGTAACGAGCGGCGGACGCCGTGGACCCCGATTCCCTTACCAACGGCTCCGCCTTTTCAAGGTCCCCCATGTCCAGATAAGCCTCCGCCAGGAGGTGCTTGGGCATCAGCGCGGGCCGACCGGCCGCTTTCATGACATCTATACCCTTCCTGTAGCATTCGCCGGCTTTGTCGTATTGTTCCATCTGAGAATAGGTTTGACCGATCCCGATCAATATTTCGCCTTCCGGATCATGCAGGCCCTTGGTTCGGCTGATGGTCAGGGCGCGTTCAAAGGTATCCAATGCGTCATGGAAATCCCCTTGAGCGACATATACCTCTGCCATGTTTCGCATGAGGTTCGCTTCCCGCCGGCCGTCTCCAAGTTTTCTTCCTATCTCCAGGGCGGCCCGGTAGCTTTCCATGGCCTCGTGGTATCGACCCAACTTGGTGAGACCTTTACCTTGTCTGTTGAGAGCGGAAAAAAGACCTCCATCGTCCCCCAGCCGGCGAAACAGGTCGGCGGATCTTTGGGCCGAATCCACTGCTTGCTTGTGTCTCCCGAATCTGTTAAAGACCGCGCTCAAAGAGTTCAGTGCCCGGGCCTCCATCGCCATATTGCCGGAACTACGTGCAATTTCCAAGACTCTGTCGTAACATTCCATGGAGCGCTGATGACGGCCCATTTTGTCGAAAATGACGGCCATCTGCAGGAGCGCCATAAGAGCGCCCCTATGGCCCTGGTTCCGCTGAAACATTCCGAGAGCTTCCCGGGATTTACGAAGGGCTGCTTCCAGGTCCGCCTGGGACTTCGCGCCGAGCTGTAGATCACGCGCCTCTTTTAATAGCACCCCAGGGCGGTCCCGCGACTGTGCATAGGCGGCGCCGGTGCAGGACAAAGCCATGAGCGCGGCCACCATAACCGTGATGCTGATTCTCTTCATCTTAACCTCGGCCTGCTATGGTCGTCCAAGGGGCCTCACGCACAAATTGAAAACCGATACGGTATAATCACATGGACCTGCCGATTCTGCAATGCATCGCCAACGAGCTTAACCAAGCCCTAGCCGGGGGCTTCATCAACAAAATACACCAACCCTTGCCAAGGGAGATACTGTTGCGCGCCCGCGTCCCCGGAATGCCCGAACAGAAGGTTGTAATCTGCGCCGATCCGCAAAGGGGCCGCTTGCACCTCACCACGCTTCGAATCCCCAACCCCCCGTCTCCGCCGCGTTTCTGCGCCTATTTGCGTGCCCACTTCCAAGGGGGACGAATTACGGGAGTGAAGTGTACGGAAAACGATAGAGTGGTCCGTATATCCGCGGAACGGAACACGGAGGGCGGCAAAGAGCGGCGTGATTTGGTCTTGGAGTTGTTGGGGCGGGATTCCAACATTATTCTGGTCGATGCCGCGACGAATCGCATTATGGAATGCCTTCACAGAATCCCATACAAGGAGACCGCGACAAGAATCGTCGAACCCGGGAGAGAGTATGCACCGCCTCCGATGCGAACCGGCCCTTACAACCCGGACCGGGGCTTGAACTCTTCCGAAGGCCGGCCGGGGATCACCCTTACCCCGGCAGGGCGACCGAAACTGACTCTGTCGGCCGCCCCTTCGACGGACCGGCTGTTTCCGTCGCTCAACTCGGCTGCCGACGCAATGTATGGAGAGCAATGCGGTGGAGACATGCTGGAAGCGTACAGACGGGTAGCGGCCGCTCCCTTGAAGAAGCGCATACGCTCCCTGGAAAGGCGCCTGGCAAAAATCGAAGCGGACCGCCGCACTCTGGGATCCTTGGCGGACCGACAATATGAAGGCGAGCTTTTGAAAGCCAACCTGCACCAGGTGAAGAAGGGCATGTTACAAGTGGAGGTCGATGATTGGGCAACCGGCCTGAAGAGAACCATCCGGCTCGAGCCTGCGGCGGATGCAATCCGGAACATGGAGCTGATTTTCAAGAAAGCGGCCAAAGGTAAGAGGGGCCTAAAGATGACGGAAGGACGTTACGAGCTTACTCTTCAGGAAAAAGGGTCGCTCGAAGACATGCTGTTCTTCGTGGATCGGGCCGCCGATATTCTCGAGCTGGACCTTGCGGTCCAAGACCTGCCGGAGGGTCTGGGGGCCCCATCGAAAGCATCCCCTAAACCTTCCTCGATAAAGGAAAAGAGCGTTCGTCAATGGTTCAGACACTTCCGCACGCCCGGCGGCAGGTCCGTGTTCGTAGGTAGAAGCGGTGCGGGTAACGACCGCCTTCTACGCCGAAAGGCCAGGGACGGCGACCTATGGTTGCACGTCAAGGATATGGCCGGTGCACACGTAATTCTTCTCGTGAGGGACGCGGAGCCCGTATCACCTGAAGACACGGCCTTCGCTGCTTCTCTCGCGGTTTCCTTTTCCAGGGCTGCCGCGGCTGGAAAAGCAGAGGTGATGATAGCCGACGTCAAGGATGTGCATCACCCAAAAGGCGCAGGCCCCGGACGGGTAAATGTGGTTAGGTACCGCGCCGTCACCGCTAAACCGGCCGACTTGAACGGTGAGGAGTTCGTGGAGATCGGCGGGACTACATAAAAAGGCCGGCTTTTTCGTTTATTCTGTGCAAAATATGTGTGACCCCCGGTGTTGGCGCTTTACGGGGAAAATAAGCTTACGGGTCGCTAACACGACAGCTACGCATGAGTAGGAAATGAGGAAAGCCATGTCCGTCATCGCTCGAACGGCCGAGAGACTTGGTTTTGAAGCTGAAGAAGTGTTGGAGCTCATCCTGGATTTCATAGACTACTCCCGCGGCGATATTAAAGGTCTGCGGGAAGGCTTGTCCTCGGGTAACCCGAGTGTTGTAGCCGAGCATGCCCATTCCATCAAAGGAGCGGCTCTCAACCTTGCCCTGGACGAAATAGGGACCCTGGCGTCCGAGATCGAGAAAAAAGGCAAAGCCAAGGCATTGGAAGG
>JAZDOF010000944.1:0-3645 GCA_043799015.1 Pseudomonadota bacterium
CGAAATGGCCTCGTGCAGCACATGCGACACATCCGGCGGCAACATGCAAACCTGCGAAAAGTGCGGACAGGTTTGGTGCAAGAATTGCGCACTCAAGGGAAAAGGGCCGTACCCAAAGCAAACGGCGGCTAACAAGTGCCCGTATTGCGGAGCGGCAAAGGTGAAACCGTTACATTAGGGGGCGCGCGAGGCCGACGCAACCGGCGAAAGGTTGCTGTAGGCCTCAAACCTACCGTGGCCGCTGTGGCGCCTAGCGCCTCTTGCGTACCGAACCGAAACGATAGGCTTTCAAAGGGAGGCTTCAAAACATGGGAGAAGGGAGGACCATCCGCGCCCAAGAAGTAGCCGCGGACATCAGGTCGGGCCTGACTGACCGACAGTTGATGGAAAAATACCGCCTGTCCGAGAAGGGCCTTCAAAGCCTTGTTTCAAAGCTGTTAGCCGCCGGTCTATTGAACCGGGATGAATATGATCGATATGTGGCGCCGACCCAAGCGAAAACGGTTAACCCGGTATCAGCCACGGCACTTCTCTACGAAGTCAGATCGGGCGTATCGAATCAAGAACTCCTCAAGAAATACGATCTTTCGCGTGACAAGCTGCAAAGGATTCTTCAACGATTTGTGGAGGCCGGCCATCTGACACGGGAGGAGTTTGCGGAACGGGCCTCAAGTGATAGGTCGACCGATGGTTCCATTGCAGGCGCGACGAAAGGAACCCATGCCCCGGAAAAGCCTTCGCCGCCGGACCCGCCCATCGGGAAACGGAAGGCCGTGGAAGTCGATCCAGCGCGGCAAAAGGCGGAAGAGATAGGCCAAAGAGCGTATGAAGCGGCGCGAGAAGCTGGGGGAAGCGCGCTCTCCGCGCTCAAGATTCTGGCGACGGATCCCATGGGCGGGCAAGGCTGGGCAATCGAATTATTGGGCGAGATTAGAGCCCTGTCTGCGGGAATCGTGTTCATCACGGTCTTCGTTGTTTCAACGGTATTGCTGCTGCGAACCATCCCCTCTGCCCGGTTAGGTTCCGAAGTCTATATCAAAACGGTCCTGATCGCCCTTGTTCCGGCTGTAGCTCTCTGGGTCGGGTTCATGGCCATCAGCATACTGTTTACGACCGGCACGTCTTTTTACAAGTGCGGCTTTTCCACCGGTGTGGCCTTAGTGCCCACGGCATTCACTTTCCTGGCATTGTTCATCCTGGGAACCGGTAATATTGAGATGGTCGCGCTGATGGCCTTCTTTGGGATGTCCATCACCTTACTTCTGCTAAACAGCGCCATGTTGGACGTCTTGAAGCTTTCCACGCGGCAGGCGGTGCTGTTGACGCCGACTCTTATTCTGATGGCCGCGTATGCCGCCAAAGTCATTTACGCGTCCTTGTTCGGCCCAAGGGGGTGGTAATGGGCACTCCGGTAAGGAAATCGTTACCCGTAAAACAGCTTGTCGCAGACATTCGGAACGGTATGAGCGATGCGGAATTGTCGGCCAAGTACGGCGTGGCGCCGGCGGAGCTGGGCAAGCTCTTCGACCGGTTGGTGAATGCGGGTCATCTTACGCCGGCTGATCTCGATCATAGAAAAGGGTCCTCAGACGAGGACCTCAATCTGGATTGGGATTTGCCCACGTCCGGAACCGTGTCATCAAGTGCCCCGGTCGAAGAACAGAAGGCCAATTCTTCAACCACGCAACACCGCGCCCGGAATCTTTTCAGATGTCCTGCTTGTGATAAGCCTCAATTCAGCGAGTTTCAACAGTGCCCCCAATGCGGAATACTGGTCGACAAGTACATCGCAAAGCTGGAAAAACAGAAGAGGCTGCGGGAGGAAAAGCATCGGGCGTCCCAAGGAAGAAAACGCATACTTGCACTCGCGTTAATCTCCTTCCTCATCGTGGCGTTGGCTTTCGGCAACCGGCACGTTGCCGGAATCGCCGAACAATGGGTGGCGGCGTATATTCGAGAAGAAGCAGCCCGAACAAAAATGCCCATCACATATTCAGGTCTGTCGGTTAGCCCCCTATTTGGGGTCGTCACGCTGAATGCCGTCGCGTCGCATAGCCCCACCGCTACATGGAAGATCGAAGAGTTGGTGATAGATGGTTCGCGCGTCCATGCACTGAAGAGACTTTTCGGCAAAGCGCCGGTACAAAGCGGCAATCCCTTTGATCTGGTTCATCGCACATCTGTGCTCGGTCTATCAATCGACGTGCCGGGCGCGTCGAAAAATGAACGCCTCCATTTAACCGCGAGAAGTCTGTGTTTTGAAGGCAACGGATCCCCTGATAAATTCAGCGTTTCGACGTCTTTGGAAGGTCTGCGGGTCAATGCGCCTACCTTTTCGCGACATTTGCCTTTCCCTGCCGAAGTGTGCGACAAACTCTCAGGGCTTGACGGTGCATCCGTGGCCGTATCTTACGACAAGGCCGCCGGAACCGGCCGGTTGGACGCGGATATTGCCTCCCCGGCCTTCCGGGGCTTGTTCAGGGGGGAAGCGCTCATAGTGGAAGGCGATCCCAAGAAAACCAGCATAAAGAAGGCGGTGCTTCGGGTCTCAATTCTTGATTCCGATCTGAAAACGGCAATGTCGGCCATTGAAAGAAACCTTGGCCGACCGCTGCCTCGAGAAGGGGACGATATCGTAGTTGACGTGAAGGAAGCGCTGGAGGCCATGCTTGGTTCAGGGCCACACGTTGGAGGGTCGGAAATGGGACGAAGGTTTCCGGGTAGGTGAGACGCGGGAAGGTACAATATCCGACCTATCCAGCATAGTCTGTCGGGTACGCGGGGTTGCCCGATACAGGGCGGCAACTCATTACCACTAAGAATGGACCGATCGCATGAAAGGTGGGAATATGGGGCATACAAACGACGAAGCGTCTAATAGGAGGAGCTGTCATGAGAAATGATGTTTTGCAGAGAGTCCGCGAGCCGAAGCAGCAAGTGGGCAGGTTGCCGGGCGGCATTCCCGGGAAGCAGGTGGAACTGAACACGGGCTGCCTCGACGGCCTGGCCAAGCAGGTCGAGCGTATTCTTAAAGC
This sequence comes from Pseudomonadota bacterium, assembly GCA_043799015.1. Lineage (GTDB taxonomy): Bacteria > Desulfobacterota > Desulfomonilia > Desulfomonilales > Desulfomonilaceae > JAZDOF01. Next base: position 3,036 of record JAZDOF010000944.1, read on the forward strand.
TGAAAGGAAAGAGGAGTTCGAGGCGGAACTATCCGACCTGAGACCCTGCTTTGAGGGTGTAACCGCCGTGGACCATGTCATTGATCTGCTCGGCATCTACAACTCGCAGCTTGAGACCATTGTAATAGACGAGGAGAAGATTTCGGCCTGTGCGGCTAATCTAAGAACTTACAATCCGGATATTTCAGATAATGACCTTTTGGCTGTGGTTCAAATACACGAAAACGCTCACGCCACACACCACTTGGCAGGCGACCCCCCGGACAATTACAAGGAATGGGTCGATTTTGCCGGAGTCCCTTCTGTCCTACTAGAGATCCTTGCCCAGCGCTTTACCTATGAGGAGTGCCCAAAGAACAGCAAACTAGAGTGCGCTTTCGAGGAATTGGAGAAAACACAACCCCTCGCGTACCGTCTCTGGCGTTTGTTCAAGTCCGTCGGAAAGGAGGCCCTTTATTGGGAGATACGGCAATCGCCGCGACGAATTATACGGATACTCAAGGCGCTCGGGCTGACCGTAGAAGACAAAGCAAACACTGTGGCGTGTGATGAGAGCAAGTACAAGCTCTTGTTAGAGAAAGCTAAACAGTTGCCGCCGCTTCCTACACGA
>JAZDOF010000917.1:0-2285 GCA_043799015.1 Pseudomonadota bacterium
AGCCTGGCCAATAATGGGACCCACATCAGTCTGGGCAGTCTTAAGCTGACTCGTTACAGGCACGACCGGCGTTCGGGATTCGCGGAAGGCTCGGAAAAGTGTCTAGGCGACCTCGTGATAAAACTTGTGGAGCACTTCCTGCCTCTCTTCGTGGGGACCTACAGTGCCGCTCCATATAGGCTTGATTTCGCCGGTTTTCACCCGGAGCTCGTTTTAGGGTTCCTCCCCCATGAACTCGATTACACCCACCTAAGGATGATCTGGCGACGCTGGAAGAAGAAGGCGAGCTTGAGGATACTCGGGACTCCCATAACGCCCTTCGGACTTGCACGCCTGGACGGCTTCCTCAGCACTGTTTTCAGAATGAAGGGCGATCTTGTACCTGATTTCCGACTGATCGATTACCCGGTATCGTTGATGAGCACGGAACGCTCTCCCGCGTTGGACGGCATTCCGGGCAACGATGAGCGTCTCAAGAGGGATTTGGCGGCCCTGGGGGTATTTGACGCCAGGATGCCGCTCTACATGTTTTATCGCCTCCGTGAGTATTCCCGAGTCGGTTTCTCGGGGTTTGAGGGCAGGCAGTACAGCGTTTTCGAGGGCCTATTGTCGGACGCCGGTAACGCGATAAACCTCCAGGTGCTGATCAATGCCTTGGCGTTTTCGTACGCCCTGGGGGGTAAGTGGACCCACGCGGATATACCCGACGACCCTTTACTTGAGAGCGAGCGTAGGCAGATATGCTTCTGCGCGGCTGCGGGCATTCCGACGTTCTATGTGCGTGAGAACACGCGAAATCTGTTTCTTAAGCGCATAATCGCCTGTACGCCTCGAGTGCGCCACAGCCGGAGGTATCCGGGGTATCTGCGCGTTTACGTGAGAGACTATTGTCTGACGCTGGCCGCGGTTTTACGCAGCGACGCGGCCGGTCTGATCGACGCGTTCGGCATGCATGAAACCTTTACGGATCTGGGTACCAGGCTTGAAGACCCGGAAAACGGGAGCGCCGCGGGGAGACTCATCTCAGCGACGGCCGATCAGTTGGGAACGAAAAATCCGCTTAAGGTTAGGGCGCGGGATTTCAATTCGGCTGCGGAAAGGTACTACCGAACGGTTCTTCGCGGAAAACACTTGAGTGAGGCCCTGGATGTACTAGTGGAAGATATTGAGCATATACGGGCCTCCTCCGTGCGGACAAACTCTTGGTGTAGGGCTGCGCTCCAAGAGTGTCATCCGGACGGCGACCCCGCGGTGTTTGCCGCGAGGATGCGACGAGAACTGGGAAAAGGTCGCGTGGGGCCGGCCGACCTGGTCCGCATGGTCCATTTGCTGCTCATCAGCATTCATTTTGATTCGATGCAGGCGAATGAAACTCCTCGCTAGGGATCTGGGAATGACTTCGATTCAACATCAGTACGTGGAACGAAATACGGGCAAAATATGCACGGAGTCGCTGTTCGGCGATCGGCTGATAAGATTGCTGTATTCGGAAATACGAGAACAGGCCCCAGTCCTGTTCCGCGCCCTGACAGGGGCGTACGCGTCGAGCCTGCTGGCTTTCATCAATTTTCAGTTGTCTCCCGGGACGTTCACGAGGTCATCCATACTGAAAACCGCGATAGGTCTCGACGAGCGCCTCGATGCATCGAGTCGGCTTAACTCGGCCCGCAGATTCTTCGAACGGAAAATCCCCTACCTGACGTGCAGACCGATGCCCGACGGTCCCGAGTCGGTGGTATCGCCGGCTGATGCCAAGGTAATCGTGGGGTCGCTCCGAGAGCACTCTTGGCTGTTTGTGAAGCATAAGCTTTTCGATTTGGAAGAGTTGCTCGGCAAAGACAAAGGTCAATGGATCTCAGCGTTTCGGGATGGTGATTTCGGCGTTTTTAGGCTTACCCCGGAAAAGTACCATTACAACCACGCTCCCGTTTCGGGACGGGTCGAGGACTTCTATGCGGTGGAAGGAAGCTATCATTCCTGCAATCCATCCGCGATGGTCGCGTTGGTTACCCCGTGTTCCAAGAACAAGAGGTTCGTAACAGTCATCGATACGGATGTGCCTGGAGGGAGCCGAGTGGGTCTCGTGGCAATGGTGGAGGTCGTCGCGCTCATGATCGGCGATGTGGTGCAGGTGTACAGCGAGGAACGCTATGACGACCCCCAGCCCGTTTCCCCAGGTATGTTCGTGAAGAAAGGGGCGCCCAAGAGTCTGTACCGCCCCGGCAGCAGCACGGACGTGCTCCTGTTCCAATGCGGTCGCATCGAATTTGCGGAAGACTTGGTCC
>JAZDOF010000976.1:0-4030 GCA_043799015.1 Pseudomonadota bacterium
TGGCCATTTCTTTCGTCTTTCGCTATGAACGCTTGCCCCCGACGCCCTATCTCCGCAGCTAGACGGTATCCATCGGCGCCGCACTCGGATTTTCGAGCCGATGCCTCGGCCGCGTCCGTGGTCATGCAAACACATCCCCGGTTAAGTGGAGGCTACTGTGCATACCCCCATAGTCTGGGCAGCCACAGTACTACGTCCGGCACGTACGTCATAAGCATCAGCACGCCGATCTGAATCGCCAGGAAGGGAGCACACGCCTTTGTAACAAATATCAAATCCTTGTTGACCATGGCACCGGTAATGTAAAGACTCACTCCCACCGGCGGCGTGCAATACCCGATGGCCAGGTTCACCGTCATCAGCAATCCGAAGTGCATGGGATCTATATGGAAAGCCGCGAGCATGGGCAGGAAAACCGGACCAAGTATCAACGTCGCGGAAATGACGTCCATAAACATCCCCACCACGAACAGCAGGAGGTTCATGACCATGAGAAAAACCCACGGGGATTGAATCGTCCCCATCACCGCCTCGGTGATTTTCGCGGGAATGTTTTCGAGGGTAAGAAGCCGGCCGAAGCAGCTCGCACCTGCCACGATGATCAATAGCGTGGCGGATGTCACGGCGGAGGACACCGTCACCTTCTTGACTTGACTTAGAGTCATGGTGCGATGAATGAACAGCTCCACGACGAACGCATAGATGCAGGCCACCACGGCCGCCTCATTGGCGGTGAACGCGCCGGAAAAAATGCCTACGAAGATAACGATGGGCAGCCCCAATGACCAGATACCTTCTTTGAATATGGCCCACATTTCAGCGGAGTTGGGGACCGCCTGACGCTTGACCGTGGTGCTGTTGCGGAACACGAAGAAGGTGTATATACATATCAAGATCGTGATCAAGATGCCCGGAACATACCCGGTCAGGAACAACCCTTCCAGGGATACGTTGCTGATCATGCAATAGAGGATCATGGAAATGCTGGGGGGGATGATGATGCCCAGGTTGCCGGAGGTGGTCATTAACCCCACCGTGTAGTTCATGGGGTATCCCTTTTCCAGGAGGGCGGGTATCATGAAGCCGCCCAGGGCTACCACAGTGGCTACGGTGGAACCGGAGATGGCGCCGAAAAGGGCGCACGCGATAACGCCGGCCATGCCCAACCCGCCCGGCAGCCAGCTCACCAAGGCGTTGGCCACCTTGATGATCTTTTCCACTATGGTGCCGGTGGTCATAATGTTGCCGCAAAGTATGAAAAACAGCACCACCACCAGTGCAAAGTTATCCAAGCTCCGAAAAAGGGTTTGCGTGAGCAACAGGAGGGGCAGGTCGGTGAAAAAAAGGAACCCTAGTAAGCCTGTAAAGAACAGGCACATGAACACCGGGACGTAGGCGGCCATACCGCCCAAAAGAAGCAGAAGAATTATGACGTGACTCGACTCCATGAAGCTGTGTCTCCTAGTAATGCATTGTTCCCGCGGCTTCCTTCGTGACGGGCGGCAAAGGCTTCATCGGCGCCATCGCTCATTTTCCGGATAACCTTGCGGATCTGCGCTCGAGTGACTCCTCGTAGATTAGCTGGATTGTGCGAAGTAACATGGTGGCCCCCATGATCGGCATAAGGGCGTAAAGATAGACGAGAGGAAGCTCCATGATGATGGTCTTCTGCTGTGTCACCACCTGCATGGCCGCCATTTTCCATCCGTAGTAGAGCATCAGGGCTCCAAAGGCAAGGGTGGCAAAATGGCTGAAATAAATCAATGGGACTTTCAGGATGGGGACCAACTGCAACAAGGCGTCGATCTTGATCATTGAGCGATTCTTCACCGCGGCGCCGCATCCGATGAAGGTGGTGGCGATGATCACTTCCCGAACCAACTCTTCCGACCAGGCCAAGGTGTAGTTGAAGCCGTACCGCAGTATAACGTTTGCGAACAGCGCCAGGAGAGCGGCCATTACGCTAAGGAAGAGGGTCCAGTCCTCGAAAAAAGTGAGGACCTTGTCAATCACATTGATGATCTTTCCGAACATAAGGCGATTCCTTCGGATGATTGCCGGTTATTGGTTGCGCCGCACGCTGAAATAGGGGGCGACGGTAATTGTGCTTATCGGTCGCTTTTGGACTTGGCGAAAATTAAAAGGCTGCGCCCTTGAACCGGGCGGCAGCCGAGGTCCATGATTACATGGTATGGAAAAGGCAGGGCCGGCGGCCCCCCTTTCCATACCTTGATTGATATGCTTATTTTGCCGTGTAGCCCATTAAGGCTTGGACTTCTTTCAGGTAATCCGCCGGTTTGTACGTGTCCCCAGGATAATTCTTGTTGATTTCGGGAGCGTACTTGTCGTCAACGGGCGCTGCCTTTTTCTTAAGCGTCGCCATGTCTTCAGCGGACAGGGTTATGAACTCCACGCCGGCCTTCTTGGCCAAATCGATTTGTTCGGTCTCCTGGAGCACGGTTTCCTTGCGGATCTGCACACAGACGTCGCGCACGACTTCCTTAAAGGTCTTTTGCAGGTCGGCAGGAAGCGAGTTGAACCAGGCCTTGTTGAATATCCAGATGAAGAGGCCCTGGGCGTAGTTTACGTGGGTGAAATACTTCGCGTCTTCGAACTTCTTGGTAATGTTGCACACCATGGGGGTGTGGTCCAAGCCGGTGATCACGCCCTGTTTCAGAGCGATGGGAACATCCGGCCACGGCATGACTACCGGATTGAATCCCCATTCCTTGTAAGTCAGTTGGTTGACCGTGGCTTCGGCCGTCCTGAACTTAATTTTCTTTGCGTCCTCGATGTTTCGCACGGGGGTTATGGTGGCCCAACCGTAATTCCCGTAACCGGTGATGTCCAGGCCCATGATCCCCTGGTGGTCCATGGCGTTCATAAAATGGTCGAACAGCTTACCGCTACCCACGAACTTGTCGAGCTTGTCGAAAGAATCAACAAGAAACGGAAGGTTGATCACGCCGAAACGGGGCCCCAAGTTCGGGGCCACAACGGAGCTGACTCCCATACCTTGTATGGCGCCCATCTGGAGCTGGTTGAGGACTTCGACCTCTCCGCCGAGCATGGAGAAAGGTTTGAAGTCGATGTAGATCTGACCATTTGACCGTTTCCAGAGCTCGTCCCGAATGGCGAATCCGGCATAGACTCCCTTGATGAGCGGGTGAGAGACGTTGGATACGACGCATTTGTACTTGGCGCCTGAAGGATCGAACGCGGGTTTCCACTTGTCCACGGACGGCGCCTGCCCGAGGGCCGGTCCGACCATCAAACTCAAGCCGATTAAGCACACTGTGACGAGGACTGCCAATTTTTCGACCTTCACATCGACCTCCTTAATCTCTTGGGGCTGAGTCCCCAAGGTTAATAGACGCCATTTTTGTATGCCGGACAAGACTGGGCCGATTCTACAAGCGCCCTTTCACCCAGTCAAGGGAAACCGCGCGTTTTCGTTCAACTACGTGAACAATCGGAGGCCCGCGCCGGCGGGAGGGATTCCTGTATACAGAACACTCCGGTACGAACTTGTCACGGCCCAGCGCGCCGATGGGGCTGTTGGCGAAGCGTGCCGCGGCTAATCGACCGAAAGGTCGCTGCATGCAGCCTATATGTTTCGATTTCAAGGTCGCCGTGTCCGTTTTCCCGTTGGCACCAAACGGATCATCTCACGGCATGGCCTGCGCGCCTAGTTCACAATCAGGAAATCCGAGATGATTGTGTACAGCCCCCGGCCCCTGAAAAAGTTCGCCGTTTCAATGGATCAGACGGCTTCCTTCCCACCTGGGCGTAGTTCGCGGAAGAGGCAGGCCGGTCGGTCGTTTGGGCCGGCTCGGCCCTTGGTCACATCGGCCGAGGGGAGAAACGGCTCATCCCCTTTCCGCCCCATCATCGCAGGCTGCCCCACTTTGAAGCATCACATTCGCCGGGCCGAATCAACGGTCAACCATCGAGCTTGACAATCGGGCCTGAAATGTTCTACTCCGAAAGGGACCAGCCGCAGCATCACGTGTTACGGAGAATCATACCA
>JAZDOF010000980.1:0-2042 GCA_043799015.1 Pseudomonadota bacterium
AGTTACAGGAGGTGCCGGTTTCATCGGTTCCCGTCTGACTGGAGTCCTGCTTCACCAAGGGTTTGAAACCTTTGTTCTGGATAACCTCAGTGTGGGTCTCCGAGAACGCGTCCCCCGCGAGGCCTTTTTTATCGAGGGCGATCTCCAGGATGCCACCTTGATGCACCGGATCGTGAAAGACTACGGCATCGATGCAATCTGTCACCTGGCAGCCCGGGTCAGTATCCGGGATTCCATTTCCAACTTCTATGAGGATGCGAAAACGAACGTCATTGGGACACTCAATCTGTTGCGAGCAGCCCTCTCTGGCAGTGTCTGGAAATTCGTCTTCGCCTCCTCCATGGCAGTGTACGCCGATTCCCCTTCTCCAACTCCAATCAACGAAGACGCGGTCACGGCCCCTATATCGCCTTATGGAATCTCCAAGCTGACGTCCGAACAATACATCATGAATCTCCTCTCCCATGAGGGAAGAAATTGGACGGTGCTCCGGTTGTTCAACACCTATGGTCCCGGCCAGGGCTTCACACCTTACGTGGGCGTCATTACGATCTTTACCACCAAGCTCATGCGCGGGGAATCCCCTTGCATCTTTGGCGACGGCCGGCAAATCAGGGATTTCGTTTACGTGGGCGACGTGGTCCACGCTTTCCTCCAAGCGCTACAGAGGTCCCATACCGGAGGAGTATTCAATATCGGTTCGGGTATCCCTCGTTCCGTGAACGATGTCGCTGAGGTGTTGAAAAGGAATATTAATCCGACCATCCCGATTCAGTATGGTCCGAGGCAATGGGGGGAAATCATTCATTCCATCGCCGATATCTCAAAGGCAAGGGCAGTGCTTGGCTATGCACCAACCGCCCGTTTCGAAGAAAAGATCGACGAGATCATTGAAACGATCAAAGACTCCGAAGAGGCCTTGTAACCTTCGATGGATCTCCGGCGTGAAAGAAGCTGTCGCCTCATCCGCTTGAACTGAAATGGCTTGCGAAGGGATGGCGAGCACGGCTGAGGATGCGGCAATCTGCTCACCGAGTAATGGGCCCCCCTTGATTCGCCTCCGGAGGGGTGATATACTTTACGTCGTTAATAATAGGCACATGGGAAGGTCTTATAGTGCACCGGGGTGCTTTCAGGGGAGGGAAAACCCGCCATGAGCAATCAGACGGACAATCCGATTGATCTATCGCGCTACGTTGGGGTGATCCGACGGCGGCGGACTCTCATCCTCTCCTTCTGCCTCTCAGCCACCCTGACCTCGTTGGCTCTGACGTATGTGTTTTCTGAAAAGTACCGGGCTCACACGACACTCTTATATCGGCCCTATCAGAGTGTTCAGTTTCAGCTAAAGCAGCAGGGGGCTCTTGGCTTTCCTCCTCCCTTTGTCCTGATCGAGTCCATTGGCCATACGATTGAAGGGGTCGCCAAGAGCGATGTGGTCGTGCAACAAGTCGTCCGCCTCCTCCGACTCGATCAGGACGACGTACGGAAACCGGAACCGAACTGGTTTAAAGCCCTCCTTCGAGACATCAAGAAGGAGTTGAAGGCTTTTGCGAAAACGGTGTGGCAAATCCTCAAATATGGCCGAATTATCGAAGAAGACCGCTTCGTGGAAGCCGTTCGGGGGCTCCAGAAGAATATCGCTGTTAAACCCTCCAAGAAGGCGTACACGTTCATCCTCGAAGTGATTGACAGTGACCCGTCGCGGGCTGCTGCCATCATCGATACGGAAGCCGAGCTACTTGCCGAGTTTCTCCGTCAGGAAAATGTCCGTGTCGCCCGGCAAGGGAGGATCGAGATCGAAGGGCAATTACAGCAGAATGAGCAGGAGCTCTCCATGACGCGGAAGGCACTCGAACAGTTCAAACAGACAGAGCAGATCTTCTCCCTCACGGAAGAAACCTCTTTACAGTTGAAGACGATTGCTCAGCTCGAGGAAGAAGCCATCCGGGTGGGAAAAGACCTTAGAGCCATGGAGCGAAAACTTAAAGAACTCTTGGCTCAACTCGGAAAGCAAAAGCCCTTTGTAAAATATATGTCCA
>JAZDOF010000995.1:0-8264 GCA_043799015.1 Pseudomonadota bacterium
GGCCGAAGGGTTCTCTTGTCTCATTCAACATCTCGGCACCTTATCCGGCCGGTACCACACTTTCCGGAAGGGTGACCCACAACGCCGACTGGAAAGGAGACGAAATGTCGAAAGGGAACTTCTTGGATTTCGCGGAGGAAATCGCCAGGGATAAGTCACAGCGCGACGAGTTTTTCGAAAGGCTTTACAAACCCGGTGTGACTCAGGAACAACTGCTGACGTTTTTTAAGGACAAGGAATACACTGATGTGAGCCTTGATGATTGCAACAAGATGCTGACGACTGCCGCCGCTGGTGATATCAGAAAGGCATGCGACTTCGATATCAAGTACTAGGGGAACTCCCGAATAGGCCGTGTGCTGAAGAGACCGTTTCAAAACGTAATGCATGGGGATAATCATAGCGCGCGGCGTCTTAGGGGCGGGGTTTATCCCCGCCCGCCTCGCGGATTCACGGATAACGGACGGATGCAAACCCGGCTCCTGCGTTCGCTTCACGATACCATAGCATGAACTGCACGGAAGCCTTCCTGTTGGACGTGGATGGTCCAAAGCGACGTAGTGCTTCTTTGCATAAATACAGTCGTGTATTTGGGAGAAGCGTCAAGCCCCGAAGGGGCTGACCAATGGTAGCCACGGGCGAAGCCCGTGGAAGAAACGTCCATTGACAGTATGTTTTCGACCCTGGAGGGGTCGCCCAATGGTCAATCCCGGCTTCTCGGTGGTGGACCCTTTAAGGGTCCAGGGTCTTTTTTGAAGATTCGCCCTCCGTGGGTTCAAACCCACGGCTACCGTTGGGCAGCCCCTTCGGGGCAAAGAGAGTCGCTGGAAATACGTCACCGTATTTAGGAAACGGTGCACTAAGGCACCAATAAATCAATGACTTGCATGAGTCGGGCTTCGCTAAATCATCTCCAAATTCTCTTTGTGTCTTCGTGTCTTTGTGGTGGATTTCCTCTTCCTGTGGCTGGGCCACAAGCTTCTCGGTGAACGTTTACCTCGATGGACGGACCCCTCCCCCGGGCGGTAGCCCCGTAGGCGCGAGGATTTCCGCGCGCCCCGAAGCGCTATTCGAATCTCATCGCGGTCATCGGGTCCAGACGGCTGGCCTTGAGAGACGGATACATACCGGAGATGACGCCGATCGTCATGGTTACGACGAGGTCAATCAAGACGCTTAGTCCTAATAGATAGGCCGATACCTCCACATCCAACGTTCTCTGAAGGATGATTACGGACGCAAATCCGATGATTACGCCGCCGGTGCCGGCAAGAAGGCTTATGAGAACCGATTCGGTGAGGAACTGGGCCATGATGAACCGCTCTCGGGCCCCCAGCGCTTTCTTGAGTCCGATTTCTCTCGTTCTCTCCTGAACGGCGGCCAGCATTATGCTCGTCAAGCCCACCTTGCCCAGCGCAAAGGTCATTATCAGGGCCGCATACACGAAGAGCTTAACTATGGTCACCGTGGCCTTCACGCGGCGCACCCTTTCGGGATAATGGAGCACCCGCACCCCTTCGTCGTAGCCTTGGTGGGCTTGGGAAAGCATGCTGAGCGCGGCGTCCCGAACGCTGTCCACCTGGGTCCAGTCGCTGACGCGCAGATAGATTTCCTTGATGCGATCCAACCCCGAAAAAAGTCCTTGGGCCGTAGTGATCGGCACGATGACGGCCCTTTTCACATCTGTGTGCTGTATGCCTTGAAGCGTCCCGATGACCTTGAAGCTCAGATTGGCGACGGAAATCGACTTACCGACGGGCTCCTCGTTGGGAAACAGATAAGCCACCACATCCGCGCCCAGGACGCACACCTGTCGTCGCCCCACCACGTCCGAGGGGCCTATAAGGCGACCGGTCTTGAGTTTGGCCGACTGGGTACACCAGAACGAGTGATCAACCCCCAACAATCCGGGACTCCAACTCTTCGACCCTGAATAAGCCATCAGCGCGCCCAGAGATACCATGGGGGCCGCTGCCACCACATTGTCGAGTCGTTGCAGCCTAATCACGTCCCTCATGTAGTACTGTCCCGGGTGGGCGCTCTCGTCGTCCTCCCAATGGGCCTTCATAATTGTGGCTTCGCCAAGCAATTCCAAATTTTCATTGATCTTTTTTTCGACGGAATCTCCCATTGTCTGGATGACTATGAATCCGGCAGTACCAAACGCGATGGCGGCGATGACGGCGTTGTATCGGCGCCGATTTCGTATGACCATGCGCAAACATATTGCGAGTAAATCTCCGAGTTTCACCAGCTTCGTCTCCTCTCCCGGGCCCTTCAACCACGGCCCGGATCATTCGGCGACGCCGTATGAACCGTTATTATAGCAGCTTGTGGTTCCGGCCGGAAGAGCGACGAACGGAACGACCTTCCACAGGGGCCGAGACTCCTGTGCAAAGCCCTATGTCGAACCCCATCGGCCTTCCTCCAATCTGCGGCCGCACGCCCGGCATCCCACTGCGCGCAGGCATAGCCGTGGCCGAAAGCATTGTCCGAAACGGCCGAATTCCCCTTTACCGGGAGCTCGGTAAGGAGGGGCAAAATGATTCATGAGTACGCACGAATATCCCCCTTTATAAAACAGGGTAGGGGGATTTTTCCGGAAGTCCTGCGGACATCCTTGCGCCCAAACGGACATTTCCTTTTTGCAGCGGCCATATGCCGGGCAAAACACCGGCCTGTTCCGGAGGGCGAACTATTTGCACAAAGGAGTGTAGTCCATTTTGTAAACCTGCGGCATCCAGACGGTTCGGCACACCTTCGAATAGGTTACGCTATAGTATGGGACCGTCTTGTATTCGTAATACACGTACGGCGCAGGTCTGCACACAACCTGACAGAAAGGTTGAGGACAACACTTCACACAGGGGTCGCCCCCATTTGAGCAACCCACCGGGGTACCCTTCACCAGCACCTTTTGGTTGGTGTACCCCACCTTTTGCACGGGAACGACCGTTTGACACTGCCGGACTTGAGGCACCATCTCCGTTCGAACACAGGGAACCATTTTCGTCACATAGCAGCTCTGCGGCCCACAACCCGTTCCCGATTGAGGACCGGGCTGCATTCCCCACGCAGGCCCCGCCGTAAGGACGGCAGCGACCAGCAACGCAGACACGACAACCATGACCCGTTCCATGGACGACCTCACCATACGATATTTCACACTAAAGCATAAGTTTATTGGTGGTATCATAGCATATTGGATGTAGCATTTCAACCTGATACTTAAGATATCCCATGCCGGAGTTTAGGTAATTCGGACGCTATGGATTTGAAAATCCATTCAACTATATGTTTATAGCCATGTTTCACTTTTTTGGTTACCGAATGTACACATGAACGGCGTCCCCGGCCATTCCCTCAGCCGACCGACTGACGTACATTCTCGAAAGAGAGGTCCAACCATGAACGACTCCGAGGATCATCAACTTTGGCTGTACCGGCGGTCCGGCGTCCATCGTTTCTGCACCCGCGATTTGTGGAAAGAAGTATATGCCGACGTCCTGGCCTGCGGTTGGGAGCCGGAGGCCGAAAAAAGTCTTACATGGCTCCAATCGGCCATAACTCAGTATGAGCCGGGTTTCTTCTTTACCGAGGAGGACGCACGGAGCTTCGCGTCGGTGCTGGAATCTTTACGCACAACGGGAGCCGGGCAGGCGTCGGATTTGATCTCTCGGTTCGACCCGCTTCTGGAAGGCGCGTTTCGGTCCGGCCCCATTCTCATCCTTCCCGATGCTCCCACCTGTACCCTTGATATTGATACTGAAGGCCTGGAGTTGGTTTACGCCGTCGTGTGCCCGGACTGCGGATTCATGAGACACGGACGCGTTTCGATAAGTATGCAGGAGGATGGGCTTTCCGGCGTTCAGGAGTTTATCGACGGAATGAAGCCTCACGTATACTGTCCCTTGTGCGGCTCTAAGAACACGAGAGTTGAGTCCTTCCTGTCCGCCGGGGTGGACCCGGATTCGGTGCCGTCGTTGATGACGCGGGAAGCGGGCGATGCAGACGAATCCCCCGGCCTTCCGCCCTGACGCGTGCGCTCCACGGTGGTTAACCACGGCTTGGAGACGTATGCGGGAACATTTCATGATACGAAGTTGTCTTTTTGTAAGCAAGTTCTTAGAATGAGATTGATCTCCTCGAATATCCAGCCCAAGGCCGATCCGCCGGGCATCAAGGGGATTGGTGTGCGTTCCGCTTGGGGGTTACACGCCGTTGGGAAACGGCCCCCAGGTGAGATGAACCAGGTAAAGGGGAGTCTCCAATGAAGGTGAAGCTGTTTTGCTCGGTCGTACTCTTGGGCTTGGTTTTGGCCGTAACGGTCAATACTTGGGCTGCCGCGGACAAGCAAGCCGTCAACCGGTTTTACGCACAGATTAAGGACGCCGTTAATTCCGGCGAGTGCTCGCTGCCCCAGATAACGGCTTTGGTGGCCAAGAACCGTCCGGCAGCGGAGAAGTGCCTCGAAGAAATCAAGCGCAAGGCTGAAACGGCCTCGGAGGGCAAGGAAGCATTTGTCCTGATTCGCAACAAGCTGGATGAAGGCCTTCTTCTTACCGTCAAAGGACCGGATTGTTCGCAAGCGACCGTGGCGCGATTGATGGACAAGGCCGGTGCGGCCGAAGACGCGGACGACAAAGCGCTCTTCCTGGAAAAGGTCGTGGAGATTTGTCCTCGCACCGTGGACGTGTACAAAACCTTGGCGGACCTGTACCTTAAAGAAAGAAGGTTTGCGCTTGCCGTGGCCACCTATCGCAAAGGGCTGGGGATGAAGAAAGACCCCAAAGCGGAGCACGCTCTAAAACAAGCCCAAGCAATGCTGGACGAATACAAGAAAGGGCGGCCCATAACGGTCGCCTCGGTGACCAACCTCTTCGAGTCCGGCCTCATGAGCGTAACGCCGGAACTGCAAATTCGCAATGCGCTGCAAACCAACCGCATACTCTTCGAGCCGTGGTCCTCGGTTATAAAGAAGGATTACTCGGAGGAACTCGATGTGGTGGGCAAGGCCGTCAAAGACCAACTTAGCTCCAAAACCAACGTAGGCCTCCTCATCGAAGGCCACGCGGACCAGCGGGGTGCCCCGGAAAAAAATCTCGAGATATCGAAGCAACGGGCCGAGGCCATAAAGAACTACCTGGTTAAGAATTACGGGATAGAGCCGGACCGCATCCAAACCAAGGGTTACGGATACTTCAAGCCTTTTGCGCCCAATGACACGGAGGAAGACCGTCGCCTAAACCGTCGAGTGGAGTTCAAGAAGACCGATAAGTAATGGGGATGGAAATGGGGGTCGACGGCCGGGCGTCCCAGCCGGTCGGCCGGTGAGGACCGGCGCGGGGGCCGGCCCGTCCTACTGTTGCTCAAGGGGGGCCGCAGCGTCCGGCACGTCCAAGGCCCCTCGATGGCGGTGGATCTGACCGGTGACCATGTAGATGACGTCTTCGGCGATGTTGGTGGCATGGTCGGCGATTCGTTCAAGATGCCGGGATACCAGGAACAGATGAACCACGGCTTCGGTGCGATCAACGGGAGACCGGATGAGTTCCTCAAATTTTCGATGAACGACGTGCTTTAGATAATCGACCTCGTCATCCTGCGCGCATACTTCGTAGGCACTTTGCTCGTCCAGATTAACAAAGGCGTCCAGGCTTTTCTTGAGCATTCTTCTCGTCTTTTCCGCCATCGTACCGTAGTCGAAGGGAAATGAGGCCCCTTTCTGCGAGCTCACGAACACGGCCGTCTCCGCTATATTTACCGCAAGGTCCCCAATTCTCTCCAAGTCATTGTTGATCTTCATTACGGCCACGATAAACCGGAGATCGTTTGCCACGGGTTGATGAAGGGCTAGGATTTCAAGGCATCTTTCCTCCAAATCAACCTCGGCTTGGTCGATTTCGCGGTCCCCGTCAATGACCCGGGCCGCCAACAGCGGCTCTCCCGCATCGACGGCCTTGACCGCGAGACGCACATGCTCTTCCACTTGGGCACCGAGAGCCAGCAACTGTTTCTTCAGGTTTTCGATCTTGCGTCCGAGGCGGATTCGCATGGCGGGGGTACCTTTAGTTACCATGTCACTTCTCCTTCCGAGGCTGGATGGGGTTGGATCGGTTCAGTGCCCTTACCGCTTTTCCAGGTTTTATGCGCATGTTGCAGGCAGGAAAACGGAAAAGGTGCTGCCCTTTCCCGGAGTGCTCTCCACCGTTATGCGGCCGTTATGCGCATGCACTATGTGTTTGACTATGGATAGGCCCAGTCCCGTACCGCCCGCTTCGCGGCTCCTCGCTTTGTCCACGCGGTAGAACCGTTCGAATACGCGTGGTAAATGTTCTCTTGCTATGCCCCATCCTTGGTCCTTGACCTTGATTACCACCTCATTGCGGGTTCGCCGGCATTCTATCTTAACGGTTTGGCCGGGCTCGCCGTATTTCACCGCATTGTCGACGAGGTTGATCAGGGCCTGCTCCAAAAGGGTTACGTTCAGGCGGGTCGACAAACCCGGATCGCAATCCCATTCGATTCCTCCTCCTCTTTCCAGCGCTCGGTCCCGGCAGGCTTTGCAGACGGCTTCCACCACCGACGCGACCGAGGTCTCTTCAAGCGTCACCGTCCCTTTTTCTACGGCCTGTTCGATTCGGGAGAGTCCTAGAAGGTCCTCGATGATCATGCCTAGGCGGTCGGTTTGCTTGATCACGATGTCAAGGAACCTCTCGGCATTTTCCGGATCGTTGATGGCCCCTTCCTTTAGCGTCTCCAGGAATCCTCTAATGGACGTTACAGGGGTTTTGAGTTCGTGGGACACGTTCGCGACAAAGTCCTTCCGGATTCTTTCCAGGGTTCGTAGGCGGGTCACGTCGTTGAGCACCACGACCACTCCCGTAGAGGCGCCCGAGCTGTCCTTCATGATTGAACCGTTGGTTTGAAGCAACAATTCCGGATCGCCCGGAAACGTAAGGTCCGATTCCACCGGGGCTCCGGTTTCTATGACTTTCTTAACGAAGTTTCTGAGATCCGTATTCCTGACCGCTTCAATCAGAGTCCGACCCCGGACCGTTTCCGCGTCCACCTCCAGCAAAGATTCGGCCGCCTTGTTTACACGAAGTAATCTCCCATTGACGTCAAGGACAAGGACCGCTTCCACCATTCCGAGCAGCACGGCCTCAAGCTCGTTGCGTTGGCCGACTATGGTGCTCATTTTCCCGTGAAGCTCCTGGGCCATACGATTCATGGCCTCCGCAAGGGCCCCCATCTCTCGGGACGAACCGCCGTCCATTCTGTAAAAAAGGTCGCCGGCCGCGAACCGCTCCGCACCGGTCTTGAGTTGATCAATCTCCGCGGTCAACCGTTTGGACGTCGGAAAGGTCAGCAGTGCCGCAAGACAGGCCGCCAGCACCGCCGTTACGGATATCCCGACATAAACGGACGTCAGTACATCACCGGCAGGCACCAACGGCAGAGAGGCTCTCGCTACACCGGCGATCTTCCCCTCCGCCTTCACCGGCACGGCGACATATACCATCCCCTCGTTTACGCTGTAGCTCTTGCGGATTGAATAACCGACCTCCCCGGCAAGGGCCTGTCGGACTTCGGGCCGGTCCGAGTGGCTTCCTAAAACGGCGATATCTACCATCGAGTCGGCCGTGACCCGGCCGGAAGGGTTGATGATCGTATAGCGAGCGCCCGGTGGGGATTCCTGGGACTTGAGGAGCGAATCCAAGCCGGCGCCCGATTCCTGCGTTAAGGCTGAGCGGGCGAGGGCCGCGACCAGCGAGGCCCGGGCGGTCAAATCCGATCTGGTCCGTTCCACATGGAATTCCTTAAACCAAGATGTTGCATACCAGGCCGTCGCGGTCAAAGACAGTAGGATGATAAAAAGATATGATGGAAAGACCTGCCAAAGCAGTTTTCGTCTTCTGTGCATGAACTACTCCATGAACCGGTAACCAACTCCTCTAATGGTTTCGATCAATCTCCCCGCGTGCCCCAGTTTCTTGCGCAGCCCGACCACCGTTACATCCACGGCGCGGTCCGTGACCGCATAGTCTTCTCCTCTGACGGCGGCGATTATCTGAGTGCGACTGTACACACGGCCGGGTCGGCGGGCAAGAAACCTGAGAATTGCGAATTCCGTAGCCGTGAGAGTTACGGGCTGTTCTTGTACCAGCACTTCGTATCGGTCGGGATCAATGGTTACTTCGTGGAGTTTCATAACGCCATGCCCGTCGGTCTCGGTCATCCGGGCCCTCCGGCGAAGGGTC
>JAZDOF010001020.1:0-3085 GCA_043799015.1 Pseudomonadota bacterium
AAATAATCTTCAACGTTATTATTCAACAGCCGTTCCAAGAACAAGCGAAGATCACCCTTCTTGCTTTGCCGGCAGATCCCGGCATATTCTTCTACCTTTGACTGATATTCACCCAGCCGGTCCTCAATGACCCTCCAAATAGGCCGAACGGGTGCCACTAAAATCACGGGGGTTTTGCAGGCTTCCGACTTAGGCCTCACTAGGTCGCAGGATTGGGTGAGCACGATTACGTGGGTCGTGTCTTTCTCTAACTCTCTGGAATGCTTCTTCGCTATCGCATCCGCCAGATCCGGAGTCTTAAGAACTACATCCCCCTGCCCCAAGTCTGCATCACATGGGAGTTCTCGGTAGGTCCAGTGACGGTCTAACCCCAGTCGGTCCTCTTCGGACATCATAGAGCCGATGCTGGTCTGGTTATATGGTGTAGGGGCACGTAGCCTGGGTGGAACCCATCTCTTCGTTTCCCGTTTTGAACACGGAATGCACCGTATTGCAGGCTAGATTCTCTTCTCGTCTAATCTGCCGCTCTACATCTAGGGTGACGGTTACCCGGCTCTTGCCGGTAGTGACTACCAAACCACGCCGTTCATCGACGGGCCTTGCCTCCCGGATGGTGGCCATGTGTAATACCGGTCGGTCTTGCGTGAGATCGACGGTCGAGCGGCAGGCAAGGTCCCCAGGCTGACTCTTTTGAAGCTCACCGGTTGTTGTATCCCATGTCCTCGGGATCGTCTTCATGGCGTCTCCTTCAGTGTGAGACCATAAATTTCTTGTAGAAAAATCAAACCTTTCGCCTTGTGCACGAGGATGCGACCACGTAGACGTGAGCATGCCTCTGAAGCATCGTTGACGTCATGGTGGAAATTCAGCCGAATGAAAATAGGGTTTTCGTCGCTGGTAGTCAACGTTACGTTTAGTTTCGCATCACCGAAATCGAGCGAGCGCTCTATTGAAAGGCTTGTTTGTTTGTAGTCTTTCTCTGCCAGCAGCTCGCTGTCCCCGAGTCTGAAAAGGTTTGCCATTTCGGGGGATAGTGTTGAGTCGCTAAACGCAAAATTTATGCCAAAAGCCCTAACCGGAGTGTGCGGCAGTAAAGTCAGGATGTCATCTATCAGTCGCTCCGCACGCTGCAAGCTTTCGTCATCAATCCGCTTCATTGCTACGACGAGAGCCGACTGCTCGGGGATCACCGAAAACTGATCCGTTGAAAGTTTTATCTGGGTGCCGCGCTGCCCCGCCGCAAATTCAACCTGGATGTGCCGGCACTCGAAAAGGTCTTTGAGCCTTTGGCCCACCCACTGGGGAGAGAATATGGCCGTGTTCCACTGACCGGCCACCACAATACTCCAGTCTTGAATTTCCGGATGCAAAGAACACCCCTGCTTGATAAACGGGAATGAAGAAGCGCAGACCAACCGGCTGCCGATTACTGCCTCTTGCCATCGTGACGCATCAGACTTCGCGACTCATCCATGGAATGACGTCCAGGCCGGTAGGCTACAACGGATTACCTTCCCCATCAAGATCTTTCTCAAACGAGTGTCCAGGGACACGAGACGGTGCCGGCGCGTTAAGTCTCCAGGAATAAGATAGAAATCGTGGTGTTGGCCGTCGACCGATCTCTTAGGACCAACGGCATTTTCGTGATCATGAGGTTGTATGTAGTCAGGGGGAAAATCGTCCGGCAACCGCTCTATGGCATCCTTGTACGTTTCGATTCCAAGCGCGCCTACCGGACGGCGTACCGAGCAACCATCCAACAATCGCACCAGGGCTTCCGTGATGACTGGTCCTCGCCGGAATACGGCGAGTCGTCGTACGAAGTCACCAGGACGGGAGTACGGCCTGAAACGCGGGAGAACCCCTGTGGCGTCAAAGTCGCATGCGGCCCGCGAGTGCCGGCGACCATAGCTCTCTGTTTTCTTTGTGTCCTAGGGTTCACTCGTCATTCATTGGGATGAACGCTCGCCCATCAGAAATACAGGGTCCAGTAGGCTCCTTTGAAATCCCACTCCAAATTGAGATCGAAATTCTGGTTGGGCGTAACCCCGGGGACGCTGCTGAAGAGCGCTTCGGCCGCGCCGCCGACAAAGGTGTAGAACGCCATCTCGTATGTGACCTTGAACGACATGTCAAAGCGGTAAATCTGAGGCCTAAACGCCACGGTCCCGCCCACCATGGTCAGCCGCGTGCCCCCCACGGGCAACTTCCAATACCCTTCCAGAGCTATTGGGAACCCGAGGATTTCCGGTGGGGTATATCGAAAGTAAGGTCCTAGTGTGATTGAGCGCCCGGTTTTCAAATCTATCGTGAAGTCGCCGGGCCCCGGAACGGTCGGGTCGATCTGGACTCGGCCGGTCAGGCGCGGTTCCAAGAGATAATAATCCCCTCCCACTCCCAGGGTGAACCATTCCAGGGCAACAACGTCGGCGTCGATGCCGATCACCGCGTTGCTCCAATCAAGCTTCCCCTCATCTCCCTTCGTGTTTCTCAGGTCCGTGTACGAGTACTTGGCCCGCAGGCCCAACCGCCAAAACCGCCAATTTGCGTACGCGTCCAGACGGTACGCAAATTCGGTCCAATCCATCGATCCCAGCAGGTCAATGCTTCGGGTGCCGCTGCCCTTAAGCTCGGCCTTGCCGATCTGAGCCGCAAAGAGTCCCATCCCCATTTCACTGCGAAAAGAAGCGGCCAATCCGCCCTGCGGAAGCAAGGGGCCGACATAGCTTTCAAGGAAATCGAAGGTGCCTGAAGAGCCCCAGGATTGTGCATTACAGACGTCGCAACAAAAGAGCATTAAACAGGCGAGAAGCCACGCCGGTCGCCGATTGGGTTTTTCGATCGTGCGTTGCGGGTAATGTCTCATAAGTACCTTTAACAAAGATACGATACAAACCAGGTTTCGTATTTAATCACAATCGGACCACTTCAGTCAAGGGCTTAGAACATAGGCTCGGAAGCATGTAAGGGGTCACGCGTGCGTCCGCGGATCGCAGGCCTGGTCCTCCGGATTTTGAGGAATCGACTTCCTTTGTGCGCGCTTGTTCTATTTATCTACGAACTCCATGCAGCGTTCCCGGTGAAC
>JAZDOF010001022.1:0-12452 GCA_043799015.1 Pseudomonadota bacterium
CTGCGTAGGATCAAGAAGGGCTTTACGGCCGAGGAATCGGTGCAGATAATTTCCAAGGCCGCCGGAATATTCCCGAGAGTTGACGCGTTCTACGTATGGGGCTTTCCTTTTGAGACCATGGCCGACTTCAACCAATCATTATTCCAGATGGTCGGCTTCCGCATGATGGGTGCTCGGATATTACCCAGCCTTTTGTCTCTGCTTCCTCAGACCGAAATCTATCGAGACCTGCCGGCGGAAACGAGACTCGAGTTTTGCCCGTATCTCCTGCCCGAGTTTATCTTCACCGGCCATGAGGTGCTCAGAGGGGCCGGGGTAGAGCTTCCCGACAAGTACAGGAAGTACTTCGACCTGGTAATTGCCAACCCCGACATATTCTCCGGTTTCTTCTTGTGCGACATGCAGGGTAATGTGCTCCCCAAGCTCAAGATGCTCCAGGAATTGGGTTTCTATGCCTTTCCGGCGGAGGATCAGCCGGAAGCTCCCGGCACCGATAGCTGCGGCGCCCATTCCCCGCGGGTTCCCCGTCAGGATTTGGCGACAAGGGCCTGACGCATATCGGCCGTAACCATTCACTCTTGTGGGGCAGACTTGCCGGCCTGCCGAGATCGGACTAAGAAAATTCGCAGGCTGGAAAGCCTGCGCCACGTTGAGATTGGAATTTCCTCCCTCGTAAGTGAATGGTTATTACTATCGGTCCGCTACTTCAACGTCGGTATCCTCGAACACGCCGGTGCACAGTACGGCTCCTCTTCCGGGTCGGTTGTATCGCAACCCGAGCAATGGCAAGCCTCGGGGGGGTCTTCCGGTTTCACATAACTCATGCCGGTTTGTTTGGCCCGATAGTCTTCAATAGCCCGGTGAAGCGCGTCCGATCCCAGATTGGAGCAGTGGTGCTTCTTCTTGGGCAACCCGGCAAGGGCCTCGATAACCGATTGTGAGGATATCTCCATGGCTTCATCCAAGGTTTTGCCCACTGCCATCTCGCTGACGATGCTGGATACCGCGATGGCGGCCCCGCATCCGAAGGTCTTGAACTTAACGTCGGTCAAACGATTATCATTTACCTTTATATAGAATGACATGATGTCGCCGCAGGCAGGGTTCCCGACTTCTCCCACCCCATCGGCATCCTCTATTTCTCCCACGTTACGGGGATTCTTGAAATGGTCCATCACTATTTCACTGTACATTGCTCGCTGCCTCCCGATATAATTAAAATCAGCATGCGGCCCTTCGTCCCGCGGTTTTCTTATAGAGCGGCGACATGTCTCGCAACTTCTGAACGATGGGCGGTAGAATATGCAGAAACTCGTCCACATCCTCGTCGGTGTTCCCACGGCCGAGGGTGCAGAGGAGCGACCCTTGCGCGGATGCCGCGTCGATACCCATGGAGAGCATGACGTGGGACACCTTGAGGGATCGTGAGATGCATGCGGACCCGCTGGCGACCTTCACGCCTTCCATGTCCAGGAAGAGGAGCATTGATTCCCCTTCGATGTACTTCACCAACACGCTGACGTTGTTGGGGAGCCGGTCCGTGGGATGACCGACCATCTCGACTTCTTCGATGAGACACGGCAATTCCTTGAGCAAACGATCGCGCAGACGGAGCGTATGCGCCGCCCGGTCCGCCATGTCTCGGCCGGCTATTTCCGCCGCCTTTCCCATTCCCACGAGGCCCATTACGTTTTCGGTGCCGGCCCTGAATCCGTTTTCCTGTATTCCGCCGTCGAGAAGGGGATCGATCCTTACGCCTTTTCGCTTGTACAGCGCTGCCGCGCCCTTGGGACCGTAAAACGAACCCGCGGAGAGAGACAGCAGATCAATGTTCATATCCTCGACGTCCACCGGCACGACTCCTGCCGTTGCAACCGCGTCGGTGTGAAAGGGGATGCCGTGTTTTCGCGCAACCGCGCCGATTTCCTTGACCGGCTGTATGGTGCCGATTTCGTTGTTGCCGTGCATTACCGATATGAGCACGGTGCGGTCCGTTATAACCTTTTGCACATCCTGTGGGTCCACGAGGCCGTATCGGTCAACAGGAATCCGGGTGACTTCCACACCTTGTCTCTCAAGTGCTTTTACCGCATGCATTATGGAGAAATGCTCGACAGGGGAGACTATTATGTGATTCCCGCGCGCTCGGTTTGCGGTTATGACGCCCTTTAGCGCGTGGTTGTTGGATTCCGTTCCGCAAGAGGTGAATATTATGTCGGAGGGGTTTGCATTTATGAGCCGAGCCACGTTTTCCCTGGCATCATTGAGGGCTTCTTCAGCCTCTTCACCGAGGCTGTGTATGCTCGACGGATTTCCGTAATGTTCGGTAAGGTAAGGCAGCATCACGTCCACAACCTCGGGAAGGACCGGTGCTGCGGCTACGTGGTCGAAGTTAATGGTTCTCATGGTCTGTATACCCCCTCGTTATCTCCGGGATTCCGGGACTCAACAAGGACCCTCGGTGTACAAGAGGTATGTATCCTCAGCCTGCTTGTCAATAACTCAAGACTCGGCAACCGATGATTACATCGGGGAATCGCCGTCCGGTTCTCAAGACGCGACCCGTTTACGGCACCTGAAGCGGTTGCCGAAATTAACGTCCGTTTGAGGGCTCGGACATCGTCTTAGCTTCTGACGGTAAATCCCCCCTGCCCCCCTTTACAAAAGGGGGGTAAGCATGCGTCCCCATGCGGCATTTTGGCCCCCCCTTACCGGGCTCCCGGTAAAGGGGGGTTGGGGGGGATTTGGCTGTTTCGGATAAAACTCTTCGGCAACCATTATGTTATCATGATAGTTTTTGGTGTTACCCATTCAATCCTTGTTTCCAATCCGCGCATCGTGCTATCAGACAGGTTCACGGAAACAAAGACGGGAGACACAATACAATGGAAAAAAGTAAATGGGGTGTGTCCTCGGATGAAGCCCGGGAACTCATGGAGCGGCATCTCGAAGCTGAAAACATGCGTAGTCACTCCATTGCCACCCAGGCCATCATGACGGCATTGGCCCCTCGTTTCGCGGAAGACCCCGAACTCTGGGGAATAATAGGTTTACTCCACGACCTGGACTATGACGCAACGCGTGAAACGATGCAAAGGCACACGCTGGTAACGGAGGAAATCCTCCGAGAAAGGGGTCTGAGCCCCGAGGTGTACGTGCCCATAAAGTATCACAATGCCGAAAACCTCGGCCTCACGCGTGAAAAACCGGTGCATTTCGCGTTGACCGCGGCGGAAACCATAACCGGCATGATCGTGGCGGCCGCTCTGGTAAACCCGGACAAGAAAATCGCATCCGTCAAGCCTAAGTCGGTAATAAAACGGATGAAGGCTAAGGAGTTCGCACGATCGGTCAATAGAGATCACATAAGACTGTGCGAAAAGATAGACATCCCGTTGGAAGAATTCGTCGTGATAAGCCTCGAAGCCATGGGACGCGTGAGCGACCGCCTGGGCCTGTGACGGAGGGAAGGAATAGGCCGACGGCTATCCGAACCTTCCGGTTACGTACTCCATCGTCTTGTCAACCTTTGGGTTGGTGAATATGGTACGTGTCTGCCCGTATTCGATCAATCGACCCAAGTACATGAATGCCGTGTTGGACGAAACCCGGGCCGCCTGCTGCATGTTGTGCGTTACGATTAGGATGGTGTATTGTCCGCGAAGCTCGTCTATGAGGTCCTCGATCTTACCGGTGGCCACGGGGTCCAATGCGGAGCACGGCTCATCCATAAGGAGCACGTCGGGTTCGCCTGCGATTGCCCGCGCTATGCAAAGGCGCTGCTGTTGCCCCCCGGACAACCCCAAAGCGCTTTCGTTCAACCGGTCCTTTACCTCATCCCACAGGGCCGCGCCGTGAAGGGCCCTTTCCACGGTCTCCGCGAGAACAGTCCGGTCCCGGACCCCGTCGACCTTTAAGGGGTAGGTAACGTTGTCCGCTATGGACATTGGGAAAGGGTTGGGTTTTTGAAATACCATGCCCATGGTCTTACGAAGCGCGATTACATCGACACCCGGACCATAGATGTTCGCCGCATCAACGTACATTTCTCCCGAGATCCTGAGAGAGTCGATGAGGTCGTTCATACGGTTGATACATCGAAGCAGGGTTGACTTCCCGCACCCGGAGGGTCCGATGAGTGCCGTGACCAAACCCTTTTCCACCGTCATGTTCACGTTAAACAAGGCCTGGGTCGGGCCGTACCATAGGCTGAAATCCTTGATGTCCAACACGGTGCCGTCCGGGCCCTTCTTGGGGTGATATACAGTATCCCCGAACGTAGACTTGTCCCGTTTTTCTAAAGACATTTGCGGGTCCCTTTAGAAACGTCCTTCGGCGAACTTTCGTTTGAGGCGGTTCCGAATGAAAACGGCGGCGGCATTCATTATCGCCACTATTCCTATAAGAACCAAAGTGGTAACAAAAACCATGGGTTTGGCGGCTTCGGAATTGCGTGATTGAAAGCCCACATCGTAGATGTGAAACCCAAGGTGCATGAAGCTTCGTTCAAGGTGTATGTAAGGGAAGAATTGATCTATGGGCAACTCAGGCGCCAGCTTGACTACGCCCACGAGCATCAGGGGCGCGACTTCTCCGGCCCCCCGCGCCATGGCCAGTATGAGTCCCGTCAGTATGCCGGGCATGGCGCGAGGCAAGACAATATACTTTACCGTTTGCCACTTGGAAGCCCCGCAGGCCAACGAACCCTCCCGCATCGACTGGGGGACCGCGGCCAGGGCCTCTTCGGTCGCCACTATCACAACCGGGACCGTCAACAGGGCCAAAGTAAGGGAAGACCAAAGCAGTCCCCCCGTCCCGTAGGTGGGATTGGGGAGCCTTTCCAAGAAGAAAAGACGATCGATCCCGGCTCCTATGGTGTAAGCGAAGAACCCCAGGCCGAATACGCCGTACACTATCGACGGAACGCCGGCCAGATTGTTCACGCAGATCCTCACCGCGGATACCAGCGTTCCCTGTTTGGCATATTCCCTGAGATATAGTGCGGCAATCACTCCGAACGGAGCCACGGCAAGGGCCATGAAAACGGTCATCACGCATGTTCCGAAGATGGCGGGCATGACGCCGCCCTCGGTGTTGGCCTCCCGAGGCTCATCAATGAAAAACTCTTTCCAGCGTGAAAGGTATATCCCGATTTTTCCGGCGATGGTCAGGGCATTTGGGGGATAGAGGCGTACGACATCCGACAGCTTCAACTCCTTTTCACGACCGTTGACGTCGGCCAGGGTGATCGAGTATTTCGCGTCCTGCGCCTTTAATTCCTCCGCCCGCTTCGCCAAGGCGGCGTACTGATCGTTTAGGTCCTTGGTACGCTTCTCATATGCCTGTTCGGCCTTTTGATACGCGGGATCCTTTCGGCCGTGTTCGATTGCCGCCTTTTTTAGGGACAACCGGGCCTCTTCGAGATAATAATTCACCGCGCCGATATCGGTCCTTTCGATCCTGCGTATTTCCCGCCGCCTTCGCGCCGCGTCCTCAAGGGCCGAATAAAGGCTATCCATGCTCACGTCGCGACCCTCGACCTTCCAGCCGGCCGTATCGACGGATCGTACAGTCCCGATAAAGGGCCCCCATTCCATTCGTTCCACGAACAATATATCGGACTGGGGGACCGTGTCCTTGACTTGGTCGTCTTGGACCCAACGAAAATCATCATTATACAGATCAAAGTTCCCGGTACGGTACAAAGTGCGGCCGAGGGGCACCTTGGTCCCATGAGGCCTCACCTCGGATCCCTCGGATTCCGTAGGCATGGTATCGGTTCTGCTCAACTCTCCGGCGAACCGCGAACCGTCTTTCAGAGTAACGACATAAACCGCCTTGGGGTAAAAAGCACCGATCCCGTTCCACACAATCAGGACGAGGAATCCGAAAATCATCAAGATCCCTAAGGCGAGAGCTCCGCCGAATCCCCAAAGAAAAGGCTCTCCGCGCGCCTGCAAACTACAGGCTTTTTCTCGCCTGTCGGCTTTGATCGGGTTAACGGGTTTTGGGCGGCTCATTAAACTACCTCGGACTTACGTGTTCACCAATAAGGATAAGCGACGAACCGTGAAGACGGCGTAAGAGGGGAGGGCGGTCGGACGGAGACAAGGGCTCCACCGCGACGATCACAATTGCATGGTTCGTTTCCGAAACCGCATCCGTACGGCTTCGGCAAAAGTATTAATCACGAACGTCATGGAGAAGAGCACAAGGGCGGTAAGAAACAGCACCCGGTAAAGGGAACCGTCCTTAACCGCCTCGGGCAACTCGACCGCTATGTTGGCCGAAAGCGCCCTCAAGCCGTTAAAGATGTTTAGGTCGATTAGGGGTGTGTTTCCTGCGGCCATAACCACGATCATGGTCTCGCCGACAGCCCGGCCCATCCCAATCATTATTGCGGAAAAAACCCCGCTTATCGCGGTCGGGAGTATTACCCACATGGCTGTTTGCCAGGGCGTGGCCCCACACGCCAAGCTTGCAGAGCGCAAATGATCGGGAACCGAGTTGAGCGCGTCTTCGGCCAAAGTGTAGATAATGGGAATGACGGCAAATCCCATGGCGAACCCGACGATCAGCGTGTTACGCTGAACGTACGTCCCTACAAACGTCCCTCGGGCATCGATCCCCACGCTCTGCAAAGCGAGGGCAAGCCCGTAAGACACGCCGGCGGACACGATGAGGATCCCGAGTAACCGGGCCATTTGCAGTAGTCCGTCATTCAACGCGGACTTACCGTGCCCCTTCCCGTAGGCGCCGGCCCCGGATAATCTCGTTAAGAGCATTGCGGTGCAAAATGCCACAGGGGGCATCAGGAGCAAAAACAGGAATGGGGCTGCGGAGCCTGCGCCGCCGTTTACCCATGCTATAAAATCGCCGGCGAAGAACAGTCGTTCAAAGCCGGGGGCTGCGGCGCAACTGATCCAAAAGGCCCCGGTAAGGACGATTCCGATGGCAATAAGCTTGGGCAAGCCTTGCAGCCTGATGGTCACGGGGGTCGGCAGAAGCTGCCACAGGTGCGCGGCTAGAATAAAGGATAGGGGTACGACCACGAACGACAGTACCACGGCGGCGATCCACGATTCAACCACCGGGGCCAGCACCAGGGCCGCGACAAATCCTAGGATCACCGACGGCAGAGATGCCATCAACTCCATTATCGGCTTTACGGTGGCTCGGACCGAAGGATGAGTGAACTCGGACGTATATACGGCCGCCAACAGCGCAACGGGTATGGCGAATATGAGGGAGTACAGAGTTGCCTTAAGTGTCCCGAATATCAACGGAATAAGGGACAGTTTGGGCTCGAAATCATCCCCCGCACCGGAAGACTGCCAGGTATAGGTCGGTTCCGGATAACCCTCGTACCAGACCTTACCGAACAGGGCCTCCAGAGATGTCTCAGGATGCTGTATGTTCAAGTCGAGGAAATCGGTTTCGCCGCTTTCCCGAACGACCAGCACACCGTCGTCTCTGGGTGCCAATGCCGTTGCCGCCGCCTTACCTCCCGTTCCTTCGATGTTCAGATCAAACAAGGTTTTCTGACTGGTGGCGTGCAATACGCGTATGTCTCCCGACCGGTCCGTCGCTAGGAATACGCGGCCCCGCCGGCTCGGCTGAATCGCTGTCACCGCGGAACCCATCGGTTCGAACTTTCGCGTCAGCACCATGCCGTGCCCGTCAGAGTTACCGGTATGCTCTCGCCGTAATCGAAAATAGATCACCAATCGCCCCGATGAGTCCCCTACAACCAAAGATTGATCGCCCAGCAGGAACCCCAGGCAGGTAAGCTCATTTCCCTGATGCGTGACATCATGCGTCTCCGCCAAGACGGGGTTCTCCGGATTGGATGTATCGTATCGGTAAAGTCTCCCGGATCGTTCCGCCAGGTAGACTTGGTCGGCCGTGTCCGTAACCAGTGCGTAGACTATTGAGGCCGGACGGGGCAATGCCGGCAAATCGGTTGTGGAAACCGATTCCGTCACCTTGCCGGTCAACAGATTCTTCCTCACGGATGATCGGTTGAGGGTTGCCTTTCCCCCCCCGTCCACGGTGACGAAAGTCCGCTGCGGCTTGTCCGCAGGCCCTCCCGCTCGATAATCAAGAGCGATGACGGCATCGCCGGTTCGCGACGCCTTTACTTCCTCGCTTAGGCGAGTCTTGACGGTTACCTTCCTCACCTGGTCCCCCGGGACATGAGAGAAGACCGACGGTCCATCGGTAAGGTCCCCGTCATCAAGCTTCTTGAGCCCGGTCGGGAGCGACCCGGCAGGCATGACCTCCACATCCATGGAGATCCGGGCGAACCTCACGGTTCCGTCCGAGAAGCCGTAGGCGATGTCCCTTCGATCCATGGTTGTTGCGGTGGCCGTCACCGTCTTGCCCTTCAGGTCCAGGGGGGAAACCTTCAACATGGTTCCGGTCTTGGCATGAAACGCCTTGACCGACCCGTCCGCGGCCGTAACAACGGCAACCGTCTTGTATTCATCCATGGTCGAGGACACGATGTCCCGCACCGGGCCCGGCATCGAGAAGCCGTGTCGCCCGGTAACGGTGCCGCCTTGGAACAGGGGGACCACTTCGTAAACCAGGAAGACTAAAATCCCCAGTACGGCGGCGATCACCAGGGCCCCACCGATCCTTATGGAATAATCGGCTATTTTGTCGGCCAACAGGACGGAACGGCGAACCGTTCTCCCGCGTAAACCGGTCGGGTTCGTCATTCCGATTCCTTTTCGATTGTTGCGCTGTTACCGTTCATTTGGGCCGATTCTTCCCGGAAAAGCTTTCTTGGTCAAAGCCCACCTTATTTTATGCCCAAGGTCGCAAGGTCTTCATCGGCTATGGCCTTTGAGGAAGGATAGAAGCCGTCTTTGATTACTACCGTCTGTCCTTGCTTGGAGAAAACGTACTTGATGAATTCGGCCTTCAGCAGGTCCATCGGCTCATTCGGCTTCCTATTCAAATAGATGTAGAGAAAACGGGCAAGGGGATATTCGCCGGAGTACGCGTTCTCCGCGTTTGCCTCAAAGCACGCGCCTTCCTTCAGTGCAAGAGGCACCATTTTGACGTCTGCGGTCTTATAGCCTACGCCGGAGTACCCTATGGCATATTTATCCGATGCAATCCCCTGGACAACAGCGGATGACCCGGGTTGCTCCTTGACGCTATCCTTGTAATCACCCTTGAACAGAGCTGTTTCCTTGAAGAACCCGTAGGTCCCCGAGGCCGAATTACGACCGTACAGTGATACGGGCTTGTCGGCCCATTCGCCCTTCAGTCCCAGATCGCCCCATGTCTTCACATCGGCGGCGGCTCCGCCCTTTCTGGTCTTCGAGAAAATGGCGTCCAGTTGCTTGAGCGTCAGGCACTTGATGGGGTTGTCCTTGTGAACGAACACTGCGAGCGAGTCCACCGCGGCGCGAATACGCGAGGGCTTGTAACCGAATTTCTTTTCAAACGCGTCCTCTTCTTTGGATGCCATCTCCCTCGACATGGGACCGAATTGCGCTGTCCCCTCTATAAGAGCGGGCGGAGCGGTGGAGGACCCCTTACCCTCTATTGCGATCTTGACCCCGGGATAGGCGGACCTGAATCCCTCCGTCCAGAGGCTCATGAGATTGTTCAAAGTATCCGACCCTACGGATTTGAGACTCCCGGACACTCCACCAACCTGTTTGTAATCCGGAAGATTCGGGTCCACTTCCACCGCAAAGGCGCTGCACGCGATAAGCAGCGTCAGCACCGCGGTTAAGAAAGATCTTGCGAGCAACATGCCATTCCTCCTGTACCGTCCATTGATTCAGGCTATTTCCCAGTTTGAACATCAACAGTGTTCGCCTCGGATTAGGGAAGTATTAGGGAACCGATAAGGGATGGTTAGTCACGCCCTGCATGGGGCCGTCCATGAGTTGCATCGCTCTTGAACTCGGGTCGTTCACATATTCCATCCCCCGCTCACTTCAAGGGCCGCTCCTGTTATGAAACTCGATTCGTCCGATGCGAGGAACGCTATGGCCGAGGCGATCTCCGAAGGAAGCGCGGACCTCCCCAACGGCGTATCGGCAATGATTTTCTCCTTGAACTCGGCAGCCATGAATCGGTTGATCGCGGGAGTGTCCGTGAGCCCGGGAAGCACAGCGTTGACTCGGACCCCCTTGCGGCCCCATTCGCGCGCCAGTGACTTGGTCAAGGCGATGAGCGCTCCCTTGGCGCTGCAATATGCCGACTCTCCCTTGGACCCTACCTTGCCGTATATGGATGCAACATTGACGATGCGACCGTCGCCGTTCTTCATCATGTGCGGAGCACAGGCCCGACACGCGTTGACCGCGCCCATGAAATGCACGCCCATGACCGCTGAAAAATCTTCCGGCAGCAATTTTAGAAAGCCTCCGGGTCGATCAAAGCCTGCGTTGTTCACGAGCACACGGATACTTCCGAAAACGCCGAGGAGGCTCTCCACGGCCCTTTCCACAGCCGCGGCGTCCGCAACGTCCGCGACGACGGCCAGGCTTCTACCCCCATAGCTGCGAATGGTCTCAGCCACGGCAGCAGCGGTTTCGGGGTCTCTATCCAAAACCCCTACGGCAGCCCCATCCCGAGCAAGTCGCAAGGCCGTAGCTTCCCCGATTCCCTGGCCCGCACCGGTTACCAGGGCCGTTTTCTCACTGAAATTCATATGGATGACCTCGCCTGCGAGTTCAGATATTCCTCCAATTCATCCGGACTACACGGTTTGAAAGAGCCCGCGTATGATTCCTTAAGAAGCCGAGTCCGCCTCAAGGATGCCTCCACTCGGCTTCGGGGCAATTCCCCGTCTTGTATGGCTTGGGCGGTCCGGTCCCGAGCCGCGATCGCGCGCAAGGGCTCCCGGCATATGAGCACAAGGTCCGCCCCGGCATTTACGGCCGTTACCGTACACTCTCCCGCGGAGAATTTGTCCGCGACCGCAGCCATGTCAAGATCATCGGTAACGATGATGCCGGCGTAACCCAGTTCGGTCCTGAGCAACCCTTCCACGATCTTCGGCGACAGTGTGGCCGGGAGGTCATGGTCGATGGAGGAAAAAAGGACATGTGCCGTCATAATCATTTCCACCCCTTCGCGTACCGCTTCCTCAAACGGTACAAGGTCTCGACTCTTCAGGACCTCAAGGGGCCTTTCGTCTATCGGCAACTGAATGTGGGAATCCAACAGGGTGCCGCCATGACCGGGAAAATGCTTTGCGCAGGGTATGATCCCGGCGGCCCTCATCGAGCGGACCACCTCCATGCCGAGGAGCGCGACGGTATCAGGCCGGAAACCGTACGACCGATCGCCTATAACCGTTGTTCCCATGTCGTCGTTACTACTCAGGACATCGAGAACCGGAACGAAATCGACGTTGAATCCCGATAGCTTAAGCTCGCACGCGGTTACCGCGGCAAATTCCCGCACAGCGCCCAAAGGGTCGTTCAGGGACGCCAATTCAAACGCCGGCGGATACACCGTATAAGGTGGACCTAAACGGCGCACCCTGCCCCCTTCTTGGTCGATCCCGATGAACAGACCGTCGGACCGGGCGGACCAAGACCATTTCTGGAGACTCCGGTTCAACTCCGCCAACTGTCGTGGACTCTCGATGTTGCGTGAAAAGAGGATGACTCCTGCCGGCCTCAGCTCGTCCAGGAATTCCCGAATCTCGTTGTTCCACGCGGTGCCGTGGATGCCTACGATGAAAAGCCGGCCGGAGTCGTCGAGGATATTGAATGAATCGTTCATTGTGTCGGTCCGAAGGGGTGGATAGGTGCAGGGTCGTTCATTCTCGATACTGCGGATCTCCGCCAAGGACCGACCACCCGTCGCCCCTTGGCGTAAGGTCTCATTTTACGCAATATTGATATAATGCTAAAATTATTTGCTAGAAGTAGCTGTGAAGACCCGGTAAATAGTTCACACCGAAATAGGTGAAGAGCACCGCGCAAAAGCCAACGATGGAAAGCAGCGCGGTCCGGTTCCCGGACCAACCCCGAGCTATTCTTGCATGGAGAAAAGCGGAATATATGAGCCACGTTATCAGCGACCACGTTTCCTTGGGATCCCATGACCAGTAGCTCCCCCAGGCATAGTCGGCCCAAGCCGCCCCGGTAACGATCCCGATGGTCAACATGGGGAGACCCACCAGGACCGATTTGTACACGACTTCATCCAGGACTTCCGCACTGGGAAGCCCCTTTGCGATGATTCTTCTCGCGACGATCAACACCGCGGCAATAAACGAAACGGCGAAGCCGGCGTAACCCAGAAAGCATGTAAACACGTGCGCCACGAGCCAATTGGATTGCAGCGCGGGAATGAGGGGTTTGATTTCATCGTTGAGAAGAAAGGTCGAGGCCAAAGTGAGGAAGACGAAAGGAGTCCCGGTGGGTATTATCACGTCTTCCTTGAATCTAATACGCGCGGCGATCAGT
>JAZDOF010000925.1:0-4475 GCA_043799015.1 Pseudomonadota bacterium
GGGATGGAAAGGTACCAAACGAGTGCCGGCATCGTCCGGGGACGTTCCCAGCCGGCGGTTTCGTTCGAGCCCGTTATGTAATCCTACGCGTGCGCTAAATAAATGTATTATCCCTCATTTCCCGACTGATGGTCGAAGTGGGGCTGACTCCGTAATTGTGTCCCGGTAGTACCACGGTATCGCCGGGCAGGGTGAACAACCTCGACCGAACAGACTGCTGGAGTACGGCGAAAGAGCCGCCGGGGAGGTCGGTCCGGCCGATGCCCTGCACGAACAACGTGTCCCCGGTTATGACGTACCCGGGGAAATAGAGACAAATACCTCCGGGGCTGTGACCGCGGGTGTGTATGACTTCCACGGACTCGCCGCCGAAATTGATCTTATCGCCGTCCTTGAGCAGCACTGTGGGGGCCGGCGACTCATCCGCATTAAACATGAGCAGCATGGCCTTGTTCGGGTTGGTCAGCATGCCCGCATCGTCCTTGTGGATGGCAACGGGAGCTCCCGTTGCCTTATGCACGGCCCGATTACCGGCAGTGTGATCCACATGTCCATGCGTGTTCACTATGAGCTTGATGGTTTCTATCCCACGACCGCGGCCCTTGGCCAATATGACATCGGCCGAGCCGCCGGGGTCGACAACGATCCCTTCACCGGTTTTCTCGTCGCCGAGGACATAGCAGAATATCTGAAATGCACCGACTTGTATCTGTTCGACAATCATAGTTTCCTCCGTTACATCAACACCTTGTCCAACCCGCAAAGCGGCGAGGACGTGCGTTGCCTCCTAGGGCGGATTGGTCGTTTCCCTTGCCTGTACCGAGCATGGCGGACGCCCAGGCCAGTCTACCGAAATGGAGGCGAAAAAGCTCATCATAGAGTCTTCGCCGTGGAGTGCTTAGGTATATAGGCACAGTAGGGTTCTTCCGCTGTGAACCTACCCGTGTGCTCCAAGGCGCGGGCCCTGCAGCCCCCGCAGAAACGAACATATTCACATTTGCCGCACTTGCCCTCCAGCAAAGCGAAATCCCTCAATCGGTTGAACAGCGGCGCGTCTCTCCAAAGATCGGGAAAGGGTGCGTCCCTGATGTTTCCGGCCTGTTCGTCAAAGTAACCACACGGCTGAAGGTCTCCTTTGTGGGAGACGAACACGAACGAAAGTCCGGCCAGACAACCCCTGGTACGAGCGTTGAGGCCGAAGGTCCGTTCGCTGACCTCGATCCCTTCCTCCTTGGCCTGCTGTCTCAGAATTCGATAGTACTGCGGAGCGCAGGTGGCCTTGGTTTCCATCTTCGATTTGCGGCTCAGACGATAGAATTCCAGGAGACTTTCCTCGTATTCCTCGGGGTTCATTTCCTCTCCGGACATGTCCCGGGCTCGTCCGGTGGGCACAAGAAGAAACACGTGATAAGCCGCGGCACCGATATCTTCGGCCAATCTCATAATTTCGGAAAGCCGGCGGCGATTGCGACTCGTCAGTGTGGTGTTTATCTGAACAGGAACTCCGGTGTCCTTAAGATTGGCTATCCCCTGCAAGGACGCGGCGAATGCTCCGGGAACGCCACGGAAGGAATCATGGTCATCGGCGGTGGATCCATCGAGACTGATGCTGACCCTGGGAAGGCCGACGTCCGCAATGCGGCGGGCCGTTTCACGGGTGATCATAACGCCGTTTGTGGCCAGGACCGCCCTTAGTCCTATGCCGGCGGCGTATTGGGCAAGCTCGAAAAAGTCGGACCTCATCAGGGGTTCACCGCCGGTCATGATAAGGATGGGCGTGCCGACGGTCCTTATCTGATCCATAAGCTCGCGCGCCTGGGATGTGGTCAATTCCTCCGGGTCCGGCTCGGAACAGGCGGACGCACGACAATGTACGCACGCGAGGTTGCACGCCCGAGTCATTTCCCAGGCCACCAGCCTCAAATCGAACCCCTTCACTTCTTCTCCGATGCCTGTCCGTCGCCTTGAAGAATTCTGACGGCTTCCAACGCGTGGTAGGATATGATGATGTCCGCGCCGGCCCTTTTAATGGCCGTCAATGCCTCCATCATGCACCGATCTCCATCTATCCAGCCCTTCTCGGCCGCGGCCTTGATCATGGCGAACTCACCGCTGACGTTATAGGCGGCGAGGGGCAAATCGACACTGTTCCTTACCCGCTGTATGACGTCCAGGTAGGGTAGGGCGGGCTTCACCATGACTATGTCGGCACCTTCGTCCACGTCCATCATTACTTCCCGAAGGGCTTCATCCGAATTGGCCGGGTCCATTTGGTAGGACCTGCGGTCCCCGAACTTCGGAGGCGATTCCGCTGCTTCCCTGAACGGACCGTAGAACGCCGACGCGTATTTTGCGGCATAGGACATTATCGCGATGGATTCGAATCCGCTTTCGTCGAGGGCTTCTCGAATGATCCCGACCCTGCCGTCCATCATGTCGCTCGGGGCCACTATGTCGGCACCGGCTTTGGCATGGGAGAGGGCCATCTTGGCCAGAAGGTCGAGCGTAGCGTCGTTGTCCACGTCTCCGTCGCGGATCACTCCACAGTGGCCGTGGTCAGTGTATTCGCACAGGCATACGTCGGTTACGACGGTCAAGTCGGGATAGTGTTTCTTGATTCCTGCTACGGCCTGCTGAATGATGCCCTTCCCGGCATAGGCCTCGGACCCTATGGCGTCCTTCTTATCCGGTATCCCGAACAAGAGAACCGCAGGAATGCCCCGTGCGACCGGTTCTGCGAGGGCTTCAGCGAGAGTGTCCGGGGAGAACTGATAGTGCCCGGGCATGCTCCCTATGGGCCGTTTGATTCCTTTTCCGGGACGGACGAAAAAAGGAAGAATGAAATGGTCCGGACTAAGCCGGGTTTCCCGAACCATTCGGCGCAACGTTTCCGTCCTTCTTAGTCTCCTGGCTCTGTATTCCGGATATCGCATGTTCGCTCCGATTTGGTCGCCGACGCTATTCAAGCCCCATATTTATAATATCGGCAGGTGGTCGTGTCAACGTCGCGAGGGCATTGACGCGATGGCCCCGGTCGCGGGGGACGGCTGAGGAAAGCGGGCCTCATAGCCATGGGGCGGATGACGAACGCAACACGATGTGACGCAGGGGCCGGGTTGATCGGCGCCGGTCATACCGGGTCCGGCGATAAGCTTTAACGATCCGGTGATTTCTTTGTGCCTCGGTGTTCGTTCGTTGTCCATTCCGGGTAACGCCTGCGGTACGGGGCCTATGCCGGCGCTATGCCGTCATGTTAATGTATTTATTTCATAATATTTGAGTATTGAAGATTTTTGGGCATAACGGCTGTTGTTGTTTGTAATTATTTACTTGAAATTAATTGATTTTAGTTAAATAATGGTGCATGAAGAGCTGGCTGGTACCAAAGCGGCCGGCCTAACGTCTCGGGCGCCTATTGAGTTTTCCACCTGCGTACATGAAAATACTACTTAACGGAATTTTGCGGTTTGGTCCATTGAGCATCCTACTCCTCGCCCTCGCATCCGGGGGGCTTTTGGTAGGGGAGAAGGGTTTGGCCCGCAAAGAGGAATTGGAAGAGAAAAGGATGGTGTTGCTGAAGGAAAACGCCGGGCTCGTCGAAGAAATACGGGGTTTGGAGAGGAAGATAACTCTGCTGCGAACCGATCTGCGAGCCATAGAGAAGGCGGCGAAGAACAAGCTGGGGATGGCGCGACAAGACGAGACGGTGTATCTCTTTGAAACGAAGACGGACCGTAAAGGGCACAGACTCAACCCAACTTTAGAAAACAGGTGTAACGTGCCCTGATTATAATTTAATCTATTGACAGTCTTGCACCTTTCTTGTATCCTGTCCATGCCGGATCAGGGTCTTGAAGGTTTCCTGCGGTGAGGAGGAAGTATGGGTGTATCCAGACTAATTGGACTGGACATCGGTTCGAGCTCGGTGAAGATGGTCGAAATCGACCGTGCCAAGAAAGGGTACGAGCTCGTTTTTGCCGGCATAGCTCACCTTCCCGACGGAACCGTGGCGGACAAGGAGATAAAGAAGGCCGACGCAGTAACTCACTCTCTCAAGGAATTGCACAAGAATTCCAAGAGCAAGACGAAACGGGTTTCCACATCCATAGCAGGCCGAGCCGTAATCATTAAGATGGTAACCATGACATCCATGACGGATGCTCAGTTGGAAAAACAGATCCAGATGGAGGCGGAGCCTTACATCCCGTTCGACATAAAGGAAGTGGTCCTGGATTACTTCATTATGGGAGATCGTCCTGAGCGGGAAGGGCAAATGGACGTCGTCCTGGTCGCGGCGAGAAAAGCCTATGTCAACGAGTACCTCCAGTTGATAAAGGACGTCGGATTCCAGCCCTCGGTTGTGGACGTCGATCCTTTCGCCTTGGAAGTGATGTACGAGACATGCTACCCCACGGAGCAGGAAGAGGTGGTGGGCCTTGTGAACGTTGGTGCGAGCACGATCAACGTGAACATAT
>JAZDOF010001027.1:0-2596 GCA_043799015.1 Pseudomonadota bacterium
CGGAAGAAGCGCGCATCCGCTTGGTGTCGCCTAAGTATGAAGCCCTTTTGTCCTCAAAAGGCGGCCGCATAGTGTCTTTCAAGCTGAAGGATTACAGGAAGGACACCAACCGACCGGAACTCGTAGACCTTTTCAGCCCCACCGGACCCGATACGTCGGGGCCCACCATCATGCTGACCAGGAAGGACGAAACTCTCAAGGATGCCGACCTGATCTACGTGTGCGACCAAGACAAGCCGATTGAGTTGACCGAGCCGACAGCCTCCAAATCCGTCACGTTCAAGGCCGAGGCCGCCGAAGGCCTTGTGGTGGCCAAGACCTACACCTTTCATGCAGATAGATATTCCGTCGATTTCACCCTCACACTTTCCAGCCGCACGTCTGAACAACGCAACTATCTCCTCACCTTTCCCTGGAAGAAAGAATACCATGGCGAAAAAGGAGACGATCGTTTCGCCTGGAACAGTGCGGAGATACTCCTCGACGGCAACCTGAAGGACTATTATTTCAAAGACATAAGAGGGGATGAGGAGCCGTCGGGAAAAGTCCGGTGGGCAGGCCTAGGTGACGTCTACTTTTTCAAGGGAATCGTTTTCGGACAGACCCCTGCTTCGAAGATCACGCTTTTCAAACCGTCCAAAGAAGGCGTAGCCGAATTGTGGGCTCGTTACGGTTCAGTGGATATTGACGGCGGGAAGCCGGTTGACCTGAACCTAACGCTATACTTCGGCCCGAAGGAGTCTCAGGCACTTCAGAAGGCGGGCCACGACCTGAACAAAGCCCTCTTTTACAGCACTTACACAGCGCTTGAATTCTTTTCTGAATATCTCATGAAATTCCTTAGATTATGTAATCAGGGATTTTCCCTGGGCGGTCTGACCGTGCCCGGGACGGGAAATTGGGGCCTTGACATAATCATCCTCACGGTTTTCATCAAGATCCTGTTCATCCCGTTGACCCATAAGAGCATGAAATCCATGAAAAGGATGCAGGATCTTCAGCCCCAACTTGCCAAAATGAAGGAGAAGTTGAAGGACGACAAGGAGGCCATGAACAAGGCCACCATGGAGCTATTCAGGGAGCACAAGGTGAACCCGCTAGGGAGCTGTTGGCCGATACTCCTGCAGTTCCCCGTTTTTGTGGCCCTGTATCAAACGTTGTCTTACGCCATTGAGCTGCGGCACGCGGTTTTCCTTTGCATACCATCCATTTATCTGTGCATTAATGACCTGTCCGCTCCCGACCCCTATTATGTAACACCCATCATTATGGGAGGGACGATGGTCTTGCAACAGTGGATGACGCCGTCCGGCGGCGACCCTATGCAAAAGAAGATGATGCTGATGATGCCGGTAGTTTTCACCTACCTGTTCCTCAGCTTCCCGTCGGGCTTGGTTCTGTATTGGTTGATCAGCAACGTACTGTCGATAGCGCAACAGATGATAACAAACAGAATGGCTCAATAATCGAGGCACGGACCGGAAAAGGGAAGCACCGGGATAGGGACCGCCGGGGCTCCCTCGGCGGCTTTACGTCAACTCTTCGTCGCAGGCGGTTCATCTTGAGCCGAACCCGTGGGTCCGGCCTCCGACCGATCCGGCGCGAAATCACTGCCGACCGATTGTTCCGTGGGCCGATATAGAAGGATTGTACAATGTCCTACGTCGAGTTTACCGGTAAGACCGTCAGAGATGCCATCCAGAAGGCGTGTGAGGAGTTCAATGTCGAAGAACCTCTCCTGGAGATTAATGTTATCGAGGAGAGCACCCGAGGGTTTCTAGGGATCGTCGGCCAAAAGGACGCGAGAATCAGAGCTCGCAAGAGAGACATTCTCAAAGAAGTTCTGGCCGTCCGGAGACCTGCCCCCCCCCTCCCCGAGGAGGTCCATGTCGAGATTGCCGAGGCCCCGCTTGAGCCTGACGTGGAACCTGCGGCGGAGGATGAGCCGGATGCCCCGTTCCAGACGGACGAGCAGGACGAACCGGAACCCTCGGTCGCCGCATCCCCGGCTTTCATGGAGAACGCCAAAGCGGTACTTGAAGGAATACTTAACCGAATGATGGTAGAGGCGGAGGTCCGTACGCAGATTGTCAACGGCGCGGTTTTTCTGGACATCAAAGGAGATGGTTCAGGCCTTCTCATCGGTAAAAAGGGTCAGACCCTGGACGCTCTTCAGTTTATCGTAAGCAAGATAGTCAACAAGGCCGGATCAGGTGAAGCAAAGGTGGAGGTGGTCGTCGATTCGGAGAACTACCGGCTGCGAAAACGGGAGAACTTAAGGGAAATGGCCTTCAAGATGAGCATGAAGGCCAAGAAGACCTTGAAGCCGGTCTCGTTCAATCCCATGCCTCCCAGCGAACGACGTCTCGTACACCTCGTGCTCGCCCAGGATAAGGACGTCTACACCAAGAGCTACGGTGAGGGCCCCATGCGGAGGATCATAGTCTATCCCCGCCGCGGAATGGTGAGTAAACGTCGGGGACGTTGAACTAAGTGCACCGTTTCCTAAATACGGTGACGTATTTCCAGCGACTCTCTTTGCCCCGAAGGGGCTGCCCAACGGTAGCCGTGGGTTTGAACCCACGGAGGGCGAATC
>JAZDOF010001028.1:0-3220 GCA_043799015.1 Pseudomonadota bacterium
GGTTCGCATGTAAGTTATAAATCCTATTTCATAAAGCTGTTGAGCGATCATCATGGTTTGCTTGGCCGAACAAGCCGAGAAGCTCATCCCCA
The DNA here is from genome assembly GCA_043799015.1 of Pseudomonadota bacterium. Taxonomy (GTDB): domain Bacteria; phylum Desulfobacterota; class Desulfomonilia; order Desulfomonilales; family Desulfomonilaceae; genus JAZDOF01. Next base: position 93 of record JAZDOF010001028.1, read on the forward strand.
GAGGGGCGCCGATTTTTTCGGAAAAGACCCTGTGCCCTACACCGACCGACGCCGACAGGCTCGCCTTTGCCGGAGGCGAAGGGCTGGTTTTCGTGATGCACAAGTGGGAGTACCACAGGGGCATTCACACCCTACGCGCCATAGCCGATTCCGGCCGTATCGGAAGTATTGAGCAGGTTACCTGCGTGAGACACGGATGGAGGCCCCCTCATAGAGAAGGTGATGTCCTTGAATATTGGGCGGTGCATGACCTGACCATCGTACGACACATTCTGAACACAATCCCCTCACCGGTCTTCTCCCTCATCCGTTGCGACCAAGGGATGCCTTCGGGCCTCTGGGCCGTCTTGGGCGAAGGGCCGCGGGCACTTCTGTCCGTGGATTGGCACCATCCCATGCATCAACGTTCCGTATGCATCAAGGGAACAAAAGGAACGGCTGCTCTGGAAACTTCCCATGCGGACCACATATTGATTCGAGATCATTCCGGGGAAGAACACGTCCCCTTCGACAACATCATGCCTCTCTACGCGGAACTCAAGGAATTCGTTGATTATCTTCAGGGTGGGCCTCCTCCCCGATGCGGACTCGAACATGCACGAGAAGCGGCCATAGCCCTTGATGCACTACGACGCGCGGATCGGTCATCAATCATTGGGAGTGTTGTTTGAGAACCACGCCGGAACGTTCACTAACCGTTGTGCCGGAACAAGAAGCGGTTGTCTTTTCACCGTCCAAAGTGGGAGTAGACCCCGAAAGAATCAAAGCCTATCTCCGCGGCGAAAGGATCTATCCGCTGACCATGGAGCTGGACCTAACCCAGCGCTGCACGAGGACCTGCCCCAGCTGTCCGTACGGAGTGGAGCGTCGGCCGGGCTTAACGCTACAGCTTCCGTTTCTGGATCGCCTCTTCGGCATCCTGGGACCACATGTGCCGGGATTGGTGCTTAGCGGCGGCGAACCGACCTCGGTACCTCATTTCCCTGAGACCGTGGCATTGGCCCGCAAGGCGGGAGTTCAGGAAATTGCCGTGATAACCAATGGGTCGTGCCTGCACGATGCCCGGGTGCAGGAAGCCCTGTTGGGCGGCGTGACATCGGTGCGGGTATCATTGTATGACTGGCAGGAAGGGGAATCTGAATACTTCAATCGGACATTACGGTTGATCGAGCTTCTTAGGAAACGCGCCGACATGGAGGGCAGTCCCCTGGAAATAGCCGCAGCGATGCTCACGCGTCGGGAGTGGACCCACCGTTTCGATGCGATAGGCCGAAAGGCCTTGGATGCCGGTGTACACTGGCTGTATTTTCATCCATTTTGTGTGGAATGGGAAACGGGTTATCCTGGACAGGCGGATCAAACCGGAGTCATGGGGGCCATTCAGACCCTCAAGGACCATGTATCCAGGCCTGGGGCCATCCAGGTGCCGTTCGAGCGTTACGAAGTCAGGCCCCTAACTTTTTCCCGGCTTCATGGCGCCCACTTTCTGATCCAGGTAGGTGCCGACGGGATCAACTATGCCGGGCCGGAATGCAAGTATAGTCCTGACTATGCCCTACTGGACCTCAACGAATACCTGGAGGATGATTTCCTGTGGTATCCCGATAGGTTGGGCAAAATAGAAGCCATCAACTCCGATGGCTATGCTCCCATAAAGACCCGCCATCGCCCGCCCATTTTCAGTGATTATATCGAGCGATCACCTGCGCCGGAACCGGGGTTCGAAGGTTCAGCCCCAGCAGGTAAGCTTAGTTTTCGTCAGAGGTGTATTATCTAATGGCCGGTGAATCCAGTAATTCCGCGCGAGCCACGGTCATCATCCCCACCTACGGCTATGCCCCCTATCTCCGCTGGGCTGTAGCGTCGGTCCAAAACCAGACGATCCGGGACTTGGAGATTTGTATAATCTGCGACGGCTCTCCTGTAGACATGGTTGAAATGATAGGAGAAATGGCATCCAAGGATGAGCGGATCCAGGTCTTCGTTTTTCCCAAGGGTCCACGTACCGGAGAGATACATCGTGCCGGCGTGATTCCCCAAACCACGGGCCGGATCACCTGCTACCTGTGCCATGACGATCTTTGGTTTCCCCACCACGTGGAGACCATCGAACACCTGATGGAAAGGGCGGACTTCGGCCACACTCTACACGTTTACGCGGGCTTGGGCCCCGACCTGGGAATCGTCCGCCAAGCCCTGCCGGTGGATATTTCTCTTGCACAATTTCGTAACCGAATGTTGGACGTCCAAGCTCCCTGCAACTATTTCGGGCTTTCGTTCGGTGCTCATACCCGCGACGCATACTTTCGGCTCGAATCCGGTTGGACCGTCACACCGGAGGGCATTTGGACCGATCTCCACATGTGGCGAAAATTCCTTTCCGCTGATTGGTGCCGATGCGCAAGTTACCTGACCGTCACCGGCCTGCATTTTGAGCGTGTTTACTGGACCGACGCGTATTCCCCCGATGACTTGGATCGGGAGCTGGGTCGGTGCTTCGAGAGAATGGGAGATCCTGCTTTCCTCGACGACATTCGAAGCCAAGCCTCCCTGTTGTCGGTAAAGACCATGGACGGCCTCCAGAACACGGTCGATGAGACGAAAAGGGCTTTGTGGGAAAAAGACGCGGCAATTCTTGAAAAAGAAAGCTTATCGGCTGAAAAGGACCTTCGCTTGCAGGAATTGACGGAATCAGTCGAAAGGTTGCAACAAAGGTTGGAACAAAAGGACCTGGCACTTACCGAAAAACAGCGGGAATTGTTGAATCTGGAGGGTGAAATTTCAAGTTATCGTGCCGCAATGGAAGAAAAAGAACATCAACTAAATGCATTATACGAATCGACGTCCTGGCGCATCACAGGTCCTTTGAGGATTTTGGCGGATTTGGGAAAGGGTGTCGGGAGACGGTTCCTGCGGTGACCTTGCCGTCGGATCGTAGAATTACACACGTAGATCGGGACTAAGGATTCCGGTAAACCGGGGGCCGGTCGGAGCCGCCGATATTGAAAGCCCTTTAGGCATGAGGGCCTTCCCCTGAAACGTGTTTTCATTGAGGAAGAAGATGAGCAAGCAAATCAAGGAAAACGTATGGCTTGTGGGAGGCGGCGGGCTGACGCACAATGCGGATG
>JAZDOF010001034.1:0-3824 GCA_043799015.1 Pseudomonadota bacterium
CCCGTGACAGACCCCATCCGGCTTCAGGATGCACAATTGCCTCACGGCGATAGGGTTGCGGCACAGGAATCCTTGCGTCACGGGGAACCCAATCCCGGCGGCCGGCACGATGTGCGCGATCCTGTGTTGCGGCTGGGGTTAAAGCCCTACACACCACGGGCAAATCTCCTTCCCGAACAAGCAGTACGGCTGATCCGAGCGGCCGGGGGCGTTCCCGTCGCGGCCCATCCATACACGCTGATCCGGTATTCCAACGAGACATGGGAATACGTGTCGGCAAGGCTGGTTCATTTGGGTATCCAAGGACTCGAAGTCCATTATCCGCAACATACGCCGGCTCAGATAGCCATGTTCCTTAAATCCGCGCAGGAATTCGGACTCTTGGTCACCGGCGGAAGCGACTTTCACGGCAGGGTTCATCGGTTAGGCGGCAAGGTTCACTTCGTTGATGACTTGTTGGGCCTCTCCGCTTACATGCTTGATTATTCTTCACTGACTAAGTTGAGAGAACGGGCTTCGATGAATCGACGCGACCCGTAATAATAATCGTTCACCGGATCGACGAACAGCTTCTTCCGCCTTACCGGTCGTGCTATCCTGATGATGGGAGGTGAGCCATGGCCGTTGCACCCGCAAAATACCCCACCGCTATAGACCCGGAAGCCGAGGAGATCCCGGTCGATCAGGAAGCCTAAGCGTCTTTGGCGATACTTGACGACCAGGACGACCGGGAAGACCTGATCCACCATTTGAAGGCCATCAAGAAACTCAAAGAAGGTAAGGATCGGCTGATTCCGTGGGATGAACCCCTGAAGCAATGGGGCTGTAGGCTTGTACCGGGTCGCCATACTGGGGGAAGCTCTGAAAGACTTTTCCGCTGTTCCCCAAAGGTATCAAGTGCTGATCCGGGTGTCCGGGCGGTAGCTGCCGGGATGACGGCTCTTGACCAGACCAAAGGGTGCGTGAGACCCGGTTGGTCCATAGAAGAAAGCGATGCGGACATTCGCGAGATGCGCACCGGTTGGCAGCGGGACTGGGACCAATGAATCGAGGATGCCTTTTCGATAGCAACATTCTCATTCATCGTATGAACGGCCGCTTGAATCCTCCGGCGGAGGAAGTCACCGGACGGTCTTATGCGCAGTCATTGGGATAGGTACCAATTCACGGGTCTTCGCCGGTCCGATACCCTCCCTGAGCGAATACGAGATCACTCGCCCTTGATCCTGTCACCCAATAAATCAGGAAGGCGTTTCCCGTGAATGATGGCCAGGATCGTGATTTTGTTGCCCTCTACTCGATAAATAGGCCGGTAGCTGTAGACAAAGCGCTCCCGGATAGTCGCATCCTCAAATTCGGGCACGGCTCGACCGGCCCAGGGAAAACGTTTCAGCTCTCCCGCCGCATCGAGTATCTTGCTTACAACGGCCCCGGCGTAGAACACGGAATCCCGTGCTATGTACTGCGCCAGGGATTCCACATCCTCCAACGCCGCAGGCGACCAGTCTACGTCGTAAGCCATTTGCTCAGCCGCTGAGTCGCCTCTTCTTGGGTGAACGTGCCCTGGGTTTCACCCAACTGAAGGGCCCTGCGTATTTTTTCGACCACATAAATGTGGTACTGAATATCCTCCAAAGTACAGTCATCCGGCAGTCTACGCAACAACGATTCGACTTCATGCTTAGCTGGATTCATTCCGATATTCCTCATAGACATGATATTGCGGGCGACGAGCATCAAATTCCCATTCAGCGGGCGGACGTGGGCTGGAGCCGCTCATTGGGCTCGTCGATATTACGAATCTTGTCATGCCCGTCTTCGGCTCATAACACCACACGACCAAGACCTGTTCTCAAGATTAGCGGATGAATCGGTCGCCGGCAAGCTCATCTTATCGTTTGACCCCGTGCGGCACTTTGCCGCATTGCCGGGCCCCGGTGAAGGGGGCATTCGGCTGTTTCCGCCATCGACCCGTTTTGGACAAAACCCTCTACGTTGGCGATGACCTGAAGCACGGGAAAAAATACAATCCCCCAAAACATTTTTTCTTGCCTCGTGCGCCAGTTACCACTCTATCCATAATTAAGACAAGGCAATACTCGCGAGAAGACATTTCTTGTCGCGCCGGATAGGCTTCGGTTCCTCGGGAACCCCCAGCTCCACACTATGTACTTCTTGATGAACCGGGAGGTAACAATGCGCAGCCGTAACATCGACCATAGGTCGTCCTACAGCAATTTCGACGCCTTTGTGAAGTATCAAATCAGCCTGTACGCGGCACGATTCCTCGACCGTTGTCCTTCCGCTCTGTCACCCGAGGTTTTCGAGCTTGTTCTTTGGCTCATCGGGCCCGACGAGGTGGAGGCATGCCTCACGCGCGTTGCCGCACGATTCAGGGACCCCCAAAAACGTAGACTCACGGCTCAGATAAGAGCCCTGCCCAACGAAACGAGCCGCTATGAACGCGAAGTATCTGAGATTATTTCCGACATCCCCAGAAGGGACCGACCGACGGCCTCGGCCATCATCGGGAGCGCTTTGCGGAATTTATCCAACCGAGTGAAGCCGGCGGCGCCGTGTGATCTGGCCATGCGATTGACTCAGCTCGGTCATGTGTTCAACCTGACTCCCCTTGAAACGGACATCGTCCTTTTCTTGTTCATCAGGGCCGAGTGTCCTCAAGCGGAATCTTTCTTTTATCATCATCTCGACATTGTACGATACCACAATCGTGGTCTGTTGGCCGCCATGCTGGATGCACCCGATCGGGACCTACAGCAGGCCCTTAACGGCAAACTCACCCGCATCGGCATCATTGACGGCTATCCGAGACAAAATATATCTTTGGAAGACGGTTTCGTGAAAGTTTTGCAGGAGCCTTTGGGAGAGGAACTCGATACCCTGTTTTTCAAACGCATCACTCCCGATGCCGTGCCCTTGCATTACCACGTAACCGAGCCGGCCGTAACGCAACATGCATTGGAACTGTTGCGCGACAAGCCGGATTCCGCGACCCACATACTTCTCTACGGGCCTCCCGGTACCGGCAAGACGAGCTTTGCCTGGGGACTGGGGACGGAACTCGGTTTGGAAATATACGAAATCAATCACGGGGAGAGTCACCTTGCCACATCGTTGACGGCCTCCGTGTCGGGGACCGTGCATATGGCCCGCAACGCACCCAATGCCCTTGTCATCGTCGATGACGCCGAGGCCGCGCTTAACGTGCCGGACCCCTTTTCCCGTCAGGACGCCTCGTCCCATCGTCGGTGGCTCCATGAGATGCTGGAGACCCCAGGGGTGCGCATGGTCTGGATAGTCAACTCGACGGAAGGCATAGAGCATTCCACCATTCGACGGTTTGCCTTCTCGGTTGAATTCAAGCCCTTTACCCGAGAACAACGTGTCCGGGCGTGGCACTCAACCCTTGACCGAAAGAACCTGTCGGCGTTGGTTTCGCAGGATGCCGTGGGGAAGCTTGCCGTGCAACATGAAGTCAGCCCGGGCGTAATGGAAATCGCCGTGCGCAAGGCCTCGGAAATCGCGACCGACTCTCCCGCGGCCCTTGAGACGGCGATACATCTCGGTATTGAAGCGTACGAGACCCTTATCGGCCGTAAGTCCAACGACAAACCCTCTTGGATTGCAGGCGAAGACCGCCTTCTTCCGGGCCTCAACGTTAAGCCCGACAAGGTCCCGGATCTGCTCAAGGAGTTGGAGGCGTTCGACCGTTTCCAACGCACCCCCGGCAACAGCATGAGAATCGGTATGTCTCTGCTTTTCCATGGATACCCCGGCACCGGCAAGTCCTACCTTGCACGTTA
>JAZDOF010001039.1:0-3178 GCA_043799015.1 Pseudomonadota bacterium
GATTCGCATTCTATAATCCTCTCCATTATTGTCCAATATGATCCTACATATATATTGATAGATTGTCAAATATATTACTAAAATATTAGCATATCAGAAGACAATTATGATGTCATCTATTCTCGGACAGACTCCTAGGGGTGCCAGAAATGCTCATCAGCATCTTTGGATTTACTGCCGCTATCATATTGTCTTTGGTTGGGGGGATACGCTGTTTTTTGTACTGCTATCGATCATGCTGCCGTGGATCGGTTTCCGAACCCGGGAAAGAGTATCGCAGGGTCGCCTTCATGTGGTCCGTCCTGCTGTTCGGATCGATGTACTGCTACGTAGGGACCGCTCAAAACATCGCAACTGTATATGCGCCCTTTCACGGGTACCATCCAATCTCCTCACCACAGGTGCTGAGGGTAATACTCTATTTGCTGGCAGTTGCGCAGCTTTTCGCATTGAAGTCAATCAAGAAACTCATACAAAACCATTCTCGATCAAAGGAGAATGAAAACTCTCTCCAAGGCTTGGAGGTTTGGATCTCAACAAAGGGAATCCTTTGTTCTCTACCCGCAATTTATGGCTTGGAGCTGTTTCTTTCAAACGGCCTCTACGGAGACTTCTACGTGCTGGTGGGCTATTCTGTTGTCCTGGCGATTGCCCTTTTTCCACGGTACTCAGAGTGGCAGAGCTGGCTGGCAAATAATTCCAAGCGTGCTCAGTAGAATCGTCAACGCATACCCGGGTGCCATTGGTTATGGGGCCAAAGAGAGAGTCGCTCATGCGTTTGAACACAGAAAGAACAAAGAGAGCCAGGAGAATAGCAGGGCGTTATTCTTCTATTGCATCGTCTTTTTTCTATTCGCTGACCCTCATGGCAATCATCTGGAAAGCATACGGACTGATTCTGGTGCAGCTCGTTAAGTTTAAGCTGGCGAGCTTGACCATTGGGATTACATTCGCGGTTGCTGCAGTTGCAACGATAGTCGCAGGGGCATTATCGTTCAAATACTTCCTCGGCTCTTCCCATGATCTGAGGCAAGAGTATCGAAGAATTCTTTTCGGTTGGGCAGTATTCGTATTCGGATCTCTGATATGTTTCATCATCGTGGTCGAAAATCTCATGTCTAAACACCCATCGTTTACGGGATCTCAACCCTTTTCCAAGCCGTGGATATTGAGGTACTTCCTCTATGGAATGGCATTGGTCGATATGCCTGTCTTGTGGGCCACGAAGAGATCAATTCGGCGGCGTAATGCTGCCGATGACATCGTCGACTCATTTCTTCAGCTCCGTTCTTGGGTGATGCTCAAAGGAGCATTTTGTGTCATGCCCGCAGTCTACGGCCTGGTCCTATTTCTGGCCAATGCTTTCTATGTGGATTTTTACGTTCTTTCAGGATACGCGGTTCTTTCGGCGATCATACTCTATCCAAAATACAGCGAGTGCGAGGAATGGATCAGGAAAGCTTCTGTATAAAGAACCGAAGCCGAACGTTCATGTCGAGCGGACGGGCACCACGCGATCTTGTCGCATCCGTGGGGAATAGGGACGCTGTTAGGTTTTTAGGTTTGGGCGTGGGGGTCGGGGCCAGAGTGGGGGACGTTATGCTGTGAGTTTGATTATGTTGCGGGACCTTACCCGGCATATCCCGCTACGCCGCCCTTCACCCATGCAAAATACCCCGCCTGCTACCCTGCCGCCGTTACCCCGCCGGCGGATTTCACCCATCGGGAAGATATCTCCTAGCCTTAACCTCATTCATACCGCATACGCCCTTCCCGTTTCGGAGAAAGATTTCAACAGCTCGCTCCGTTCCTCAATCTTCCTTGTGTTGTTGCCGGGCTCGAACACCCGCTCCTTGTGCGCGGAGGTATGCCGGGAGGTTGGTCTCGGCATGGCGGATGTTCACTTCTTTCCGCTGAGACGTTCAACTTGTATGGGCCAAATCAGTCGCCACCGACGGGGTAGTGACAATTAGGGGACGTTTCGTCGGATCTGCATTAGCCGGCCATGGTCCAATCACGGGTGTCGGAAGACCAGCAACGGCGGATCGTAGAATTCGGGGGGGGCCAAGCCCAGGAGCTGAAAACAGGTGGCGGCGATGTTGGTCAAGCCGGGGGCCCGGACCTCCGGGTCGAAACTGATCGACCGCTCTCCCGACGGGTCATGGACGATAAACCATACGGGATTGAGCGTATGGGCGGTCTTCGCTTTGGGGACGCCTTGCGCATTGTATTTGGGCTTGCGCGTCTTTGCATCCAGTTCGTACATTTCATCCGCGTTTCCATGGTCCGCCGTGACCAGGAGTATCCCGCCCGCTTTCCGAATGGCGGGCAATAGCCGGCCGATGCACAGGTCCACTGTTTCCACCGCCACGCGCGCGGCCTGGAAGACACCGGTGTGGCCGACCATGTCTCCGTTGGCGAAGTTGAGCCGGATCAAATCGAAGCGGCCCGACTGGATCGCCTCGATCACTCGATCCGTAATCTCGGCTCCCTTCATCCAAGGGCGTTGCTCGAAAGGGAGGTTATCGGATTGTATCTCGATATACTCCTCGAGGTCGTCATCGAATTTTCCCGACCGGTTCCCGTTCCAGAAATACGTGACGTGACCGAATTTTTGAGTCTCGCTAATTGCCAGTTGGCGCACTCCGTGCCGGCAGAGGAGCTCTCCCATCGTCTTCTCGATACAGGGCGGCTCGACCAGGTAGCCCCGTGGAATATGCAGCTCGGTGTCGTATTCCATCATGCCCGCGTAGGACATACGGGGATTCGGCCGGCGAACGAACTTGTCGAAATCCGGCTCTTCAAAGGCTCGACTGATTTCGATGGCCCGGTCTCCCCGGTAGTTAAAATAGACCACTCCGTCTCCATCCCGGATGGGACCTACCGGTCCCGAGCCATCGGCGATCACGAAGGGGGGCAAGTCCTGGTCTATGGTCCCGGGTTCTTCCCGGCGATAAGTCTCGATTGCTTCCCCTGCTGATGCGAACGTTCGCCCCTCTCCCGCCACGTGGGTCTTCCAACCCCGCTCGACCATGGCCCAGTCGGCTCCATAGCGATCCATGGTGATCTTCATCCGGCCGCCGCCGCTTGCGATTCGGTAGTCAACGCCCGCCCTTGCGTTGATGTCCTCGAGAAATGCTTCGAAGGGGATTACATAATCCAGGGCGGACGTCTCTCC